>DATCYH010000775.1:0-3525 GCA_036570405.1 Nocardioides sp. | reverse complement strand
ACACCTCGAACGGCGTACGTCGTGCCGCGATGTCGGCGAGCCGATCCACGAGGTCCTCGACCCGCCACTCGACCACGTCGGCCATGAAGGCCAGCGTCAGGTGCCACTGCTCCGGAGGCACGAGACGGAACGGTGCCGCCGCCCGTCGCGGTTCGAGGAACTCGTCGAGGTCCTCGATCGCATCAAGCGACGGCACCAGTGCCGCGAAGAGCCTCACAGGCCCAGGTCGCGCCCGATCAGTTCCTTCATGATCTCGTTCGAGCCGGCCCAGATCTTGGAGACGCGGGCGTCGCGCCAGGCCCGAGCCACGCGATATTCGTTCATGAAGCCATAGCCGCCGTGCAGCTGGACGCAGTGGTCGAGGATCTCGTTCTGGACCTGCGAGGACCACCACTTGGCCTTGGCCGCGTCGACAGCGGAGAGCTCACCCTTGTCGTGGGCGACCACGCACTGGTCGATGTAGGACTCGGTGACCTCGATCTGGGTGAACAGCTCGGCCAGCAGGAACTTGTTGTGCTGGAACGATCCGATGCCCTGGCCGAAGGCCTGGCGGTCCTTGGAGTACTGCAGCGTCTCGACGAGGATCTGCTTGGCGTGCGCCACGTTGGAGATCGCGCACCCGAGCCGTTCCTGGGGGAGCTTCTGCATCATGTGGATGAAGCCGCCGTCGAGCTCACCAATGATGTGGTCGTCGCCGAGGCGGACGTTCTCGAAGAAGAGCTCGGCCGTGTCGGATTCGTCCTGGCCGACCTTGTCCAGCTTGCGGCCGCGGCTGAAGCCCTCGGCGTCGGAGGGAATCGCGAACAGGGTGATGCCGCGGGCCTTCTTCTCCGGGCTGGTGCGCACCGCCGTGATGACCAGGTCGGCGGAGTAGCCGTTGGTGATGAAGGTCTTGGAACCGTTGATCACCCAGTCGTCGCCGTCGCGCACGGCGGTGGTCTTCAAGGCGGCCAGGTCCGAGCCACCGGACGGCTCGGTCATCCCGATCGCCAGCAGGATCTCGCCGGATGCGACGCCGGGGAGCCACTTCTTCTTCTGCTCCTCGGTGCCGAGCTCCACGAGGTAGGGCGCGGTGATGTCGGCGTGGATGCCGGTGCAGGATCCGAGCGCCGCGTTGACCTTGCTGAGCTCCTCGAAGAAGACCGCGTTGAAGCGGTAGTCGCC
Source organism: Nocardioides sp. (assembly GCA_036570405.1). Taxonomy (GTDB): domain Bacteria; phylum Actinomycetota; class Actinomycetes; order Propionibacteriales; family Nocardioidaceae; genus Nocardioides. The sequence continues at coordinate 2,361 of DATCYH010000775.1, read as the reverse complement.
CGCGCCGGAGCCGCCGTACTCCTCGGGGATCTCGAGGCCGAGGAAGCCCTGGCGGCCTGCGGCCAGCCAGTAGTCGCGCGGCAGCGCCTTCTCGGCAGCGTGCGACTCGACGTGCGGAATCACCTCGCGATCGAGGAACTCACGCACCGAGGAGCGGAAGGATTCGTGGTCTGCGTCGTAGATCGTGCGCTTCATGTACCCAAGAGTAACCGTCGCCCGATCGCCCCGCCGGAACACCTGTGCAGGTGCGCGAATCACTCTGCGACACTTCTCCCTGCACACGCCGGGGCGGTTGCTCGGCGCTCGATCAAGAACATGGGGTTGGACCGATTCGCGCACGACTGATCACCGCGATCACGCTGCTCACCGTGGCCGCGGCATGGGCCTTCCCCCAGGACCCTGGCTCGACTGGCACCGGCCCCCGCGACAACGACTCGACTCACAGCCCGACCACGATCACCGTCGCCTCGGCGAGGACCCAAGCCCCGACTGCTCGCCTGTCCTGGACCGAGCTCCCCGCCCCGGAGGCTCCACAGGCGAGCCCGGCCGCGCGGCGGGTCGACTGCAGCCAGGAGCGCTGCCTCGCACTGACCTTCGACGACGGTCCCGGCCCACACACCAAGCGCCTCTTGAGGATCCTCGAGCAGCACGACGCCCGCGCGACGTTCTTCCTGGTCGGCAAGTTGGTCCGCGTCCACCCGTGGGTGGCACGGCGGATCGCCGACGCCGGACACGAGGTCGGCGTACACAGCTGGAGCCACCCGGACCTGCGCAACCTGACCGCACCGCAGGTCCGTGCCCAGCTGGTCCGCACCCGACGGGTCATCGAGCAGACCACCGGGGAGCGGCCGGTGCTGAGCAGGCCGCCGTATGGGGCCAGCTCGGTACGGGTGCGCGCCGAGCAGAAGCGCGCCGGTCTCTCCGAGATCCTGTGGACGGTCGACCCGGTTGACTGGAAGCACCGCAACGCGCGCGTCGTACGCCGATCCGTCGAGCGCAACCTGCGCCGCAACGGCATCGTCCTGTTGCACGACATCCGACCGACCACGGTCGATGCGATCCCGGCGCTGCTACGTCACCTGGAGCGGCGCCACATCCGCTTGGTCACCGTCAGCGAGCTGCTCGGTGAGACGAAGCCGGGAGTCACCTACGGCCGACCCGACTGGTCACCGCAGATGCAGCGCGACCTGCGCTGAGCCGGAAGGACAAGGACGGCCGGGGGTCAGCCGCCGAGGTTGTTCAGGTCGACCCATTCACCGTCGCCGGGCAGATCCACCTCGATCGGTTCGTTGAACTTCGAGAAGTGGAACTCGCCGGGTTCGTCGCCGCCCTCCACCTTCATCTTCACGATCCGGTGCGGCGCGCTCACGCTGACCCACATCCGGGTGGTGTCGCCGTCGCCGTCGCCGTCGCCACTCAGCTCGACGACCTCGACCCCGTCGACGGTGGAAACCGCACCGACAGTGGTGGTGCCGTCCGGGTCACTGCTCTCGAACTCGTCGAGCAGCCCGTCCAGGTCGCAGACGTCGCTGAAGCCGTCGTCGCTGCCCGCCGCCGTGCGAACCCACTTGTCACCGAGGATCTTGAGAATGGGTTCGGCCTGCTTCTCGCTACCCGCGGACTGGATCCAGAACGCGCGGTCGCCCTTCATGAAGGAGTGGGTGGTGTCGCCCTTGATGTCGGCGCGGCCGCCACCCATGCTCAGGCTGCCGTCGCAGTTCGAGTCACGGTCCATGCTCATCACCATCGTCATCGAGGAGCCGTCGTTGACGAGGTCTGCCGAGACCCGCACCGACTCGACCTCGGCCATCGCGGCAGTCACCAGCTCCTGGATCTCCTGGCTCGACTTGCCCTCGAAGGGGTTGTCCGCGTTGCCGGTGCTCTCGACGCCGGCAGGCTTGCCGACGATTGCACCACCGCTGTCGCCGCAACCGGCGAGGAAGGCGAGGGAGATCCCGACGGCGACAAGGCCGGTGAGGGTGCGACGCGACACGTGAGGCTCTTCTCTGCTTTGCGAAGGGAGCGAATCTGGGGTCGAGGCTACCCAGTGGGCCTGCCGATCACACGTCGACGGACCGCGAGATCCGCTCCCTCAACCCGCTGGCGCGCCGCACCTGGCGATCCAGCGCCTGCCTCACTACCGCCTCGTCACCGGCGATCGTGACCTTCTCCTCTGCCCTGGTCACTGCGGTGTAGAAGAGCTCCCGGGTCAGCAGCCGAGACTCCTCATCGGGCATCAGCACGATGATCTCGCGGGCCTGGCTCCCCTGCGCCTTGTGGATCGTCATCGCATGCATGGTCTGTACGTCGTTGAGCCGGGACGGCGCGAAGTCGCGGATGCCCGCGGTGGTCGCGATGGCG
>DATCYH010000774.1:0-6139 GCA_036570405.1 Nocardioides sp. | reverse complement strand
CCCGGTCGGCGGGCCGACGACGGTGCGAGCGGAGATTGCATGCGGATAGTCATCGCGGACGACTCGCTGCTCCTGCGCGAGGGACTCCAGCTCCTGCTCACCGAGGCTGGCCACGACGTGGTCGCCTCGGTGGGCGACGGTCCATCCCTGGTCGCGGCGGCGCTGGAGCACCGCCCCGACATCAGCATCGTGGACGTGCGGATGCCGCCGTCCCACACCGACGAGGGTCTCCGCGCCGCGGTCGAAGTGCGCCGTTCCTGGCCTGCTGCTCCGGTCATGGTGCTCTCGCAATACGTGGAGGCGTCGTATGCCGATGAGCTGCTGGCCGGCGGCCAGGGCGCGATCGGTTACCTGCTCAAGGACCGGGTCAGCGACATCGACGACTTCCTCGGGGCACTCGCACGGGTCGCCGACGGAGGCACCGCGATGGACCCGATGGTGATCAGCACCCTGATGCGGCGCAGCCGGGATCCGCTCGAGTCACTGACCCCGCGAGAGCGCGAGGTCCTCGGCCTGATGGCGCAGGGGCTGTCGAATGGCTCGATCGCCGAGCACCTCACGGTGACCCTGGGCGGCGTGGAGAAGCACACCCAACGGATCTTCGCCAAGCTCGGCCTGCTGCCCGACGACTCCGCCCACCGCCGGGTGCTTGCTGTTCTGCAGTTCCTGCGCTGAGGCCATCCCGGTTCGCGGGTGGGCTTCGAGGGCCTGCTGTACCAGTTCGGTGTGGAACCGAGGGGTCAGCGCTCAGCGAGGAGTACGTCGAGCAGACGCACGGCACCTGCCTTGTCGAGTGGGTTGTTCTGGTTGCCGCACTTGGGGGACTGGATGCACGACGGACAACCCTCGCGGCAGGAACAGTCGGCGATCGCTTCGCGGGTGGCGGTGAGCCACTCGCGCGCCACCGCGAACCCGCGCTCGGAGAAGCCGGCGCCGCCCGGGTGGCCGTCATAGACGAAGACCGTGAGCTGGCCGGTGTCGGGATGGAGCGCCGTGGAGACGCCACCGATGTCCCACCTGTCGCAGGTCGCGAAGAGGGGCAGCAGCCCGATCGAGGCATGCTCCGCGGCGTGCGCGGCGCCGGGAAGGTCGGCCTCCTCGAGCCCGGCGTCGCAGAGCACACCAGGTGGCACCGTCCACCAGACCGCCGAGGTGTGCAAGGTGCGGACCGGCAGGTCGAGGGGCTCCTCCGACATCACCTCACCAGAGGGGATTCGTCGCTTCAGGTAGGAGACGACCTGGTGCGAGACGTCGACCTCCCCGAAGGAGAGCCGGCACCGACCCCAGGTCTCGTACAGCCGCTCGGCGGCGATACGGATGTCGGTGATCTCTCGCGCGGACGTGGACCAGGGTGGATCTGCCCGCTCGATCATCGACACGTTCTCCTCGACGTCGAAGTCGGTGACCAGCCAGGTCTCGCCCAGGTGGACGTAGATCGCTCCGGTGTGTGCCGTGCCGTGCGCCGCGCCCGCGTCGACGGTGCCGACCACCCGACCGGTGCTGCCCTCCACGAGCTGCACCGGCGAGCCTCCGGTCGAGCGGATGTCGGCCAGGTCGCTGGCCCGTCGTCGGTCGGTCCAGAACCAGCGTTGCCCGCGACGGCGCAACAGCCCGGCTTCGGTCAGGGCGTCGACCGCGGCGGGTGCGGTCGGGCCGAAGAGGACCAGGTCGTCGGGTACGAGCGGGGACTCCTCGGCCGCCGCACACAGGTGCGGGCCGAGGACGTAGTGGTTCGTGGGATCGAAGACGCAGGCCTCGACGGGTCGGTCGAGCAATGCGGAGGGATGGTTGACCAGATAGGTGTCGAGCGGATCGTCCCTGGCCACCATCACGCCGAGCGCGTCCTGGCCGTCGCGACCGGCACGACCGACCTGCTGCCACAGCGCGGCGCGGGTGCCGGGGAACCCCGCGAGCAGGATGGCATCGAGTCCGCTGATGTCTATGCCCAGCTCGAGCGCGTTGGTCGCGGCCAGCCCGACCAGCTCACCGGAGCGGAGCCGTTGCTCGATGGCACGACGCTCCTCGGGCAGGTAGCCACCGCGATAGGGCGCCACCCGTCCGGCCAGCTCGGGTGCGACCTCGCTGAGCAGATCGCGCGACGTCGCCGCCACCGCTTCGGCGCCTCGCCGAGACCGGACGAAGGCCAGGGTGCGCACCCCGGCGACGACGAGGTCGGTCATCAGGTCGGCGACCTCCGACGTCGCGGCGCGGCGTACGGGCGCGCCGTTCTCACCGACGTGCGAGGTGAACGGTGGCTCCCACAGGACCAGTCCCACCTGGCCGCGGGGGGAGGTGTCGTTGGTGATCGCGGTGACGGCGGCGCCCACGAGGCGCTCGCCGAGGTCTGCTGGCTCGGCCACCGTGGCGGAGGCGAGCACGAAGGTGGGGTCTGCGCCATAGAGCGCACAGATCCGGCGCAGGCGGCGCAACACGTGCGAGACGTGGGCGCCGAAGACGCCGCGGTAGTGGTGGCATTCATCGATCACCACATAGCGCAACGACTTCCAGAACCGGGCCCAACGGGCATGGCCCGGAAGCATGGAACGGTGCAGCATGTCGGGGTTGGTGAGCAGATATTCGCCGTGGTCGCGTGACCAGTCGCGCAGCTCTCGTGAGCTGTCACCGTCATGGGTGCTGACCCGGATGCCGAGGCCGAGGCCGCGGATCGAGGCGAGTTGGTCCTGGGCCAGGGCCTTGGTCGGTGCGATGTAGAGGGCAGTGGCACCCCGCTCACCACGGGGTCCGCGCTGGGTGAGGCTCGCAGTGAGCGCAGGCAGTTGATAGGACAGCGACTTCCCGGAGGCGGTGCCGGTCGCGATCACCGTGTGCTGGCCGTCGTACGCCGACTGAGCGGCCTCGACCTGGTGTTGCCACGGGCGCTCGACGCCGCGCTGCTCGAAGGCCTCGCGGACCGCGGGGGCCACCCACTCGGGCCAGGAGGCGTGGGTCGCGGCACGCGGCGCCAACACCTCGAGGTGGCGCAGCCGATCGGCACGGGAGGGCGTCACGAGTGAGTTGACGAGCTCCCGGATCGGAGTCGTCTGGGCAGGCATGCGGCCAAGGTAGTCGAAGGCTCCGACACCCCTGAGGCGAAACGTTTCTCCGTAAAATGTGGCGACCTGCATGCATGCATGTGTTGCCGCATGGTTTGATAGTCGGGAGCAATATCGGGGTGGCTTGCGGTGCCTCGATTGACTGAGGCTCTCGGTAGCCGGAGGAGACACGTGGACCTGACGCTTGTGACGCGCGATACCGATGGCGCCACCATCGTCGCGGTCGAGGGCGAGATCGACGTCTACACCGCGCCCAAACTGCGGGACAAGATCACCGAACTGGTCGGTGACGGCGTCTATCACATCATCATCGACATGGTCGCCGTCGAGTTCCTCGACTCCACCGGCCTCGGCGTGCTGGTCGGCGGGCTGAAGAAGGTCCGCGCCCACGACGGATCGCTCCAACTGGTCTGCAACCAAGAGCGTCTGCTCAAGATCTTCCGGATCACCGGCCTGGCGAAGGTCTTCACGATCCACGAGTCAGCCGAAGCCGCCACCACTTCCTGATCTGGCTCCTGTCTCGACCCGGCACTTGTTGACCGGGTGTTTGCGCGACCCGGCACTTGTTGACGCCTCGTCGTGTCAACAACTGCCGGCTCGGCGTGGTTCGGCAGTTGGTCGCGTCAACAACTGCCGGGTCGGCGTCGCGGGCGAATGTGGCGCGGATCACATTTATCAGCCTTGAGTGTGCGTACACTCCCGACCACGGATGTAACGCGCGTCACACTCGAAGGAGAGCCCATGCCCGGGATTCACCCCGCAGCTGTGGATGTCTCCGGAGGCAATCTCGTCCTGGTCATCGTCGTCGCCGTGATCGCGCTCGTCGCGCTCGGTCTCGCCGCGATGTTCCGGTCCGAGGTGCTGGCCGCCGGTGAAGGCACCGACAACATGAAGCGGATCGCCCTAGCAGTCCAGGAAGGCGCCAACGCCTACCTGACCCGACAGTTTCGCACCCTCGGCATCTTCGCCGCGGTTGCCTTCTTCCTGCTCCTGGCCCTACCGGCCGATGACATGGCGGTGAGGATCGGCAGGTCACTCTTCTTCCTGGTCGGCGCCGGCTTCTCCGCCGCCGTCGGTTATCTGGGCATGGCGCTGGCGGTCCAGGCGAACCTGCGGGTCGCTGCTGCCGCGAACTCCGAGGGTCGCGACCCAGCGATGAAGATCGGCTTCCGCACCGGCGCGATGGTCGGCATGCTGACCGTCGGGCTCGGCCTGCTGGGCGCCAGTGTCGTTGTCCTCCTCTATCGCGAGGAGGCGCCGCACGTGCTTGAGGGCTTCGGCTTCGGTGCCGCGCTGCTCGCGATGTTCATGCGCGTCGGTGGCGGCATCTTCACCAAGGCAGCCGATGTCGGCGCCGACCTGGTCGGCAAGGTGGAGAACAACATCCCCGAGGACGACCCGCGCAATGCCGCGACCATCGCGGACAACGTCGGCGACAACGTCGGCGACTGTGCCGGGATGGCCGCCGACCTCTTCGAGTCGTACGCCGTGACCCTGGTTGCCGCACTGATCCTCGGCGCCGCGGCATTCGGCGACAAGGGCCTGGTCTTCCCGCTGTTGATTCCCGCCGTCGGGGCGCTGACCGCAGTCGCGGGGATCTATCTGTGCAAGCCACGTCCGGGCGAGAACGGCCTCACCACGATCAACCGGGCCTTCTACATCTCTGCCGCGATCGCCGCCGTGGGATGCACGATCCTGTCCTTCGCCTACCTGCCGACCTCGTTCGGCGACCTCGGCGTCAGCGACGAGGTCGCGGCACTCGACACCCTGGCCGGCGCCACGTCGGCGCCCGACGGAAACCCCGCCCTGATCGCCGCAGCCGCGGTGCTGATCGGGATCGTCCTGGCCGCCGTGATCCTGGCCCTCACCGGCTATTTCACCGGCACCGAGCACAAGCCGGTCAAGGACGTCGGGACCACCTCCCTCACCGGGGCGGCAACAGTGATCCTCTCCGGTCTCTCAGTCGGGTTCGAGTCGGCGGTCTACACCACGCTCGTGATCGGTGCAGCCGTCTTCGGGGCATTCCTGCTCGGCTCCGGCTCGCTGTCGATCGCGTTGTTCGCGGTCGCCCTGGCCGGATGTGGCCTGCTCACCACCGTCGGCGTGATCGTCGCGATGGACACCTTCGGCCCGGTCTCCGACAACGCCCAGGGCATCGCCGAGATGTCGGGCGACGTCAGCGAGGAAGGTGCCCAGATCCTCACCGAGCTCGACGCGGTCGGAAACACCACCAAGGCGATCACCAAGGGAATCGCCATCGCCACCGCTGTGCTCGCCGCGAGCGCCCTGTTCGGCTCCTACATCGGCTCAGCGATCGATGCGGTCAAGGACTCCAAGCTCAGCCAGGAGGAGTCGACCGACCTGTTCACCTCGTTCTTCGTCTTCAGTCCTGACGTCCTGGTCGGCCTGCTGATCGGCGTCGCGGTGGTCTTCCTCTTCTCCGGCCTCGCCATCAACGCCGTCGGCCGGGCCGCCGGGGCGGTGGTCTATGAGGTACGCCGTCAGTTCCGCGAGATTCCCGGAATCATGGAGGGAACGGGTCGTCCCGAATATGGCAAGGTCGTCGACATCGTCACCAAGGACTCCCTGCGCGAGCTGGCCACACCCGGCATCTTGGCGATCCTGGCGCCGATCGCTGTCGGGTTCGGTCTCGGTGTCGGGCCACTGGCCGGCTTCCTCGCCGGCGCGATCGGGTCCGGCACCCTGATGGCGGTCTTCCTCGCCAACGCTGGTGGTGCCTGGGACAACGCCAAGAAGCTGGTCGAGGACGGCAACCACGGTGGCAAGGGATCGCCGGCCCACGAGGCCACGATCATCGGTGACACCGTCGGCGACCCGTTCAAGGACACCGCCGGCCCCGCGATCAACCCGCTGATCAAGGTGATGAACCTGGTCTCGCTCCTGATCGTCGGGGCGATCATCTCGCTCAACATGGGCGAGAACGCGAACCGGCCGATCTCGGTCGCCATCGCCCTGGTGGCCACGGCGATCATCGTGGTCGCGGTCTGGATCTCGAAGCGGCGGCCGGTCGCGATCGAGGCCTGAGGGCACAGTCCCAGCCGAGATGGCAGTGGATCGCTCGCACC
>DATCYH010000773.1:0-3906 GCA_036570405.1 Nocardioides sp. | reverse complement strand
CACCGAACCAGTCCCGGTTGATCGTGTAGGCGCCGGAGCCCAGGCCGATGAAGAGCCGACCGGGCGCCTTCTTGGACAGCGACCGGGCTGCGGCCGCGTGCGCATAGGGCGTCCGCGCGAAGGCATAGGCGATGCCTGTCCCGACCTGCGCATGCTGGGTCTTGTCGACCATGTCAGCCAGGGTCGAATAGGCCTCCAGGTCGACGAACTCACCGGTGCAGAAGGCAGAGACACCGGCCTCTTCCGCTTCCGCCGCCACATCAGCGCCCGGCCAGGGCAACCCGAACTTCATATCCCACTCCTGTCGACATGCGTATAATCATCTAACTATTTGTAGTATATGCTGAGGGGCACCCAGACGCTAGGAGGAACCAGTGAGCACCACCGAACAGAGCGCACAGTCCGAGGAGACCTTCGGGATCCTGACCGACGCGGCCTTTGAGCGGTCGCGGCTGCGCAATGGCGTACCCCAACGACCCTTCCCCCCGCACAACACAGAGGTCAGTCCGGACGGCAGTCGTCACTTCGCCTACGGCTATGGCGACGACAACCCGCTCTTCTGCGATCCCGCATACGGAGCCAACAGCCGTTGGGGGACCCTGATCGCTCCCCCGAACTTCATCTACACGATGGGCGAGAACGCCGCCTACAACCCTGACCCCGAGGCCAAGGCCATCCTCAAGGGCGATCCGTTCGCCGGGCTCGGCTCCTACCAGGCTGTGATGGAGTTCGAGTGGTTCCGTCCGCTCAAGCTCGGCGACCGCTGCCAGGTCCTCCGCGCCCAGGTCGGCGTGCAGGAGAAGCCGAGCAAGTTCGGTGGCCGCACCGCGCACGTGACGAACGACTTCCTCTATGCCAACGGTGAGGGCGAAGTGGTGGCGATCCAGCGTGGCACGTGGATCAACGCCGAGCGGCACACCACCAAGGAGCGCGCCAAGAAGAAGGAGCCGATCTCCCTCGACGCCTACACCGACGAGCAGATCGCCGAGATCGACGCGGCGTACGACGCCGAGGTCCGCCGTGGCTCGGAGACCCGTTGGTTCGAGGACGTGAAGATCGGTGACGAGCTCCAGCCTCGCGCGAAGGGTCCGCTCACCGTCACCGACGTCATCGTCTGGCACCAGGGCTGGGGCATGCAGCTCACCCCTCCCGGCTCCTTCGGCATCTCGCGCAAGATCCGCAAGAAGGCTCCCGGCCTCTACCCGCGCAATGAGCGCAACATCCCGGACACCGTGCAGCGCCTGCACTGGGAGAAGGAGCGCGCGCACGAGCTGGGCATCCCCACCACCTATGACTACGGCGCGATGCGCGAGACCTGGCTGACCCACCTGGTCACCGACTGGATGGGCGACGATGCGTGGCTGTGGAAGCTCAGCTGCCAGCACCGCAAGTTCAACTACATCGGTGACACCACCTGGGTCCGCGGCAAGGTCGTCGACAAGGTGCAGGTCGACGGTCGCAACGAGGTCCACCTGGAGATCAGCTGCGGCAACCAGCGCGGCGAGATCACTACGCCCGGGACCGCCGTCGTGCTGCTCCCGAGCAAGGACGCACCGTTGACACTGCCCACTCCCCCGGCCGACACCCTGCAGGGCGTGCTCGATCACGAGGTGGCTCGCTTCTCGGAGTGACCCCAGCTCCGCACACGAGACGGCTCCCGCGTGGATCACGCGGGGGCCGTTCCATGCCTCATGCTGACGGGTGCGACGCGCCAGCTCGTCGCGTCAGCGCAGCGTCCACTTCGGCTTCGTGAAGCCGTCCCTCGAGACCTGTGCCGTGCCGATCGGGTTGCCGATGGTGGTGTAGCCCAGACCGATCGCCTGAGCGGTCCCCCGGTCCAGGCCCAAGGTCTCCCAGACCGCCTTGACCGTCCCCTGCACGGCGGCCGGAGGCTTCACGGCGATGATCAGCGCCAGCTCGTCAGCCCGCGCCCAGAGGTCGGCGTAGGGAACCAGCTAGGAGAGCAGACCGATCTCGCGGGCCCGGGCCGCCGACATCCGCTCGTCGAGGCCGATCAGCGCCCACCGGAGCGCCTCGCCCAACGGGATCCTGCGCGCCAGGCCGATCGGCTCCAGCGCCGAGGTCATCCCATAGCTCACGTGCGGGTCGAAGAAGGTGGCGTCGTCGGCGCCGATCACGATGTCGCACTCGTTGAGCCAGTAGAACGCGCCCCCGGCAACCATCCCGTGGACGGCCGCGATCACCGGCTTCCAGACGCCGTTCTGGCGCGGCCCGAGCCCCTCGCCCGGGTCGTCCTGGCTCCAAACGTTCTCCGCCATCTCGATGCCCTGCGAGACATCCACGCCGGTGCAGAAGGCCCGCTCGCCCGCGGCACGCAGGACGCAGACGTGGATGTCGTCGTCGCGGCGCACCCTGTTCCAGATGTCGCTGAACTCGTCGATCATCGCCTGGTTGAAGCTGTTCATCACGTCGGGACGGTTCAGGGTGATCGTGGCGACGTGGTCGACCACCTCGAACAGCACTGTCTCGTAGGCCGTGGGCTCACTCATGGAATGACTCTCCTCGATTGCGGGGCTGGCGTCAGCGGGGCATGCCGAGCGCGCGCTCGGCGACGACGTTCTTGAGCACCTCGTTGGCCCCGCCGGCGATCGTGTAGGCGCGGGCATAGAGGAACGCGTCCTGCCACCAGCCGTCCTGTGCCACGCCTGCGTCACCCTCGACCGCGATGCCGTCCGCGCCCTGGAGCTCCATCCCGAGCTCGGTCATGGCCAGGTTCGTCTCGCTGAAGAAGATCTTGACCAGCGGCGCGTCGGAGGCGTCGTCGGTGCCGGCGAGCATGTGGGACTGGACTGCCTTGGCCATGGCATCGGTGACACGCACATGGGTGGCCAGGCGACCGAGGCGGTCCCGCGCGGCCTGCCCTGCCTCGCCATCTGCGAGCTCGAAGAGGTTCTCCAGCTGGGCGACGAGCTCGACCGACCCGGCTGCGACACCGCTGCGTTCGTGGGCAAGGGATGAGTTGGCGATCCGCCAGCCGTTGTTGACCTCACCGATCACCCGGTCGACGGGGATCCGGACCGAGTCGAGGAAGACCTCGTTGAAGTCTGCGGAGCCGGTGATCTCGCGCAGCGGCCGGACGTCGACGCCCGGAGTGCGCATGTCGAGGGCGAAGGCGGTGATTCCCTTGTGCTTGGGGGCATCCGGGTCGGTGCGGGCCAGCAGATAGCCGACATCTGCGAGCTGGCCGTTGGTGGTCCACACCTTCTGCCCGTCGATGACCCAGTGGTCGCCGTCCAGGCGTGCCCTGGTCTTCAACGACGCCAGGTCGCTGCCGGAGCCGGGCTCACTGAAGAGCTGGCACCAGATGTCCTCCGCACTGCGGATGCGGGGCAGGAAGTGCCGCTTCTGCTCGTCGGTCCCGAAGTCGATCAGGGCCGGTGCGGCGAGCTGGAAGGCACCGATCGGGGCCCAGGTGCGGGCCAGGGCGATCTCCTCAGCAACGATGAAGGCCTCACGGGAGTCGTAGGCCGCGCCGCGGCCGCCGTGCTCCTCGGGCCAGTCGCCACCGAGGTATCCCGCGTCGAACAGGGCAGCTGTGAAGGTCCGGATGGCAGGGACCAGATCGTCCGCAGGGGCGCGGACACCGGTGTGCTGCTTGATTCCGGGGCTGTGCTGCGCGATGAACGCGCGCAGCTGGGCCCGGAATGCCTCGAGGTGCTCGGCGGTCTCGATCCGCATCCTGGTCTCTCCTTGTGCGCGCTTGCCGTATTGGCGAGGAAGTAGTTAGATCATTTGGCTAGTTCATTGATACCATACCCGAAGACTCTTCACCCGGCCGGACGAAAGGCGAACCCTCGTGGACTTCGAGCTCACCGAGGAGCAGACCATGCTCCGCGACGTCACCCGCAGCATGCTCGCGGCAAACTGCCCCGCCGACCTGGTCCG
>DATCYH010000772.1:0-10684 GCA_036570405.1 Nocardioides sp. | reverse complement strand
CAGCGGGTCGGCGTCGGCACCTGGTGTGAGCACACGGACCCAGCCGTCGATGACGGTGGTGGCCCGTCCCTTGCCGGAGCCGAGCACCTCACGGAGGTTGGGTGAGTCGGGGTCGCGCGAGAAGACCCAGGGCTGGGCCTTGGTGATGTTGCGCATCGCGAAGACCCGCGGGTCATCGGCGTTGAGCACTGCCCAGCCCGAGGGTCTGGTGATCCACGGCACCACACTCTTGACCTCGGCGAGCTGGTCGACGGTGTCGATGCCGTGCAGGCCGAGGTGGTCGGCAGTCACGTTGGTCACCACCGACACGTCGTTGCGGGTCAGGCCGATGCCCTTGAGCAGGATCCCCCCGCGCGCCGTCTCGGTGACTGCGAGCTCGACCTGCTCGTGCGCCAGGACGCGGCCGGCACCCGAGGGTCCGGAGTAGTCGCCGGCCTCGACCATCTCGCCGTCGACATAGATCCCGTCCGTGTTGGACCAGCCGACGAGCCGCCCGTCGACGCGTGCGATGTGCGCGATCATCCGCGACGTCGTCGTCTTGCCGTTTGTCCCGGTCACCGCGACGACCGGGATGCGTGGCTTGAGGGTGTGTGGCGCGGCCCCGTCGGGTGAGGCACCGACGCTCTGCGCGGCGCTGCCCACGACCGACTCGATGTCCTCGCTGGGCAACGCGTCGAGCACCTGCGCCACGGCGCGGCCCAGGGCCTGGGCCCTCTCGCGATGGCGCCAGGGATAGGCGACGACGATCCGGTGCGGATCGCTCGTGGTCCGCACCCGCACGGCGAGGCGGGAGGTGCCGGACTCCCTGGCTACGGCGCGCACCAGCCGTTCGACGGCACGCACTGCGAAGCGCTGCCGGAAGCCGGACTCCGGCTCTCCCGGTCGCGCGTTGGGCAGCCCGATCCGCTTGGCGAACCGCACCGCCCGATCGGTCGGTGCCGACGCAAGGGTCGACACATCGAGCGTGACCTTGATGGCCGCGCGCGGGAAGTAGAGGTTCGGTCCCTCGAGGACCCTGAGCTCGACGAGTGCTGGAGTCACCCGGCGAACGCTAGCGAACCCTTGGTGACGTCAGGCGCCCATCGCGTGGAACCCGCCGTCCACGTGGACGATCTCGCCCGTGGTGGCGGGGAAGAAGTCGGACAGCAGGGCACACACGGCGCGCGCGGTCGGCTCCTGGTCGGTGTTGTCCCAGCCCAGCGGCGACTTGTCGCTCCACATGTTCTCGAGGTCCTCGAAACCGGGGATCGCCTTTGCTGCCAGCGTCCTCAGTGGACCTGCCGAGACCAGGTTGCAGCGGATGCCGTCGGCACCCAGGTTGCGGGCGAGGTAGCGGGAGGTGGACTCGAGGCCCGCCTTGGCAACGCCCATCCAGTCGTACGCCGGCCACGCGACGGTGGCGTCGAAGGTGAGTCCGACCAGTGACCCCCCCTCGGCCATCAACGGCCGGGTGGCGACGGCGAGGGACTTCAGGGAGTAGGCCGAGACCTGGACGGCTTGGGCGACGTCCTCCCACGGGCCGTCGAGGAACTTCCCGCCGAGCAGCGTCTCCGGGTTGCCGTAGGCGATGGAGTGGACCACGCCGTCGAGTCCGTCCACGTGCTCACGCACCTGCGCCTCGAGGCCGGCCAGGTGGTCGGGGTCGGTCACGTCGAGCTCGAGCACCGGCGGCTCCACGGGCAACCGCTTGGCGATGCGTCGGGTGATGCCGAGTGCGCGGCCGAAATTCGAGATCAGCACCGTCGCGCCCTGCTCCTGGGCGACCTTCGCCACCGCGAAGCCGATGGAGCTGTCCATCGTGACTCCGGCGACGAGGATGCGCTTGCCTTCGAGAATGCCCATTGCGTCGTGCTCCTTGGTCAGTGCCGGCGAACGGCGGGGATGGGGGATGTCGGTGTCAGTGGCCCATGCCGAGGCCGCCGTCGACGGGGATGACCGCGCCGGTGACGTATGCCGCCCCGTCCCCGGCCAACCAGGTCACGGCACCGGCGACGTCGGCGACGTCGGCAAACCTGCCCAGCGGGATCTGCGACTGGTAGGCCGCCTTCTGCTCATCGGGCAGCACGTCGGTCATGTCGGTCGCCACGAAGCCGGGCGCCACGACATTGGTGGAGATGGAGCGGGACCCGAGCACACGTGCCATCGAGCGGGCCATCCCGACGAGGCCGGCCTTGGAGGCAGCGTAGTTGACCTGCCCCGGCGAGCCGAGCAGGGCGACGACCGAGGAGATCAGGATGATCCGGCCACGGCGCAGGCGCAGCATGCCCTTGGAGGCGCGCTTGGCGACCCGGAACGTGCCGGTGAGGTTGGTGGCGATCACCGAGTCCCAGTCGTCCTCGCTCATCCGCAGCAGCAGGGTGTCGCGGGTGACCCCCGCGTTCGCGACGAGCACCTCGACCGGGCCGTGCTCGGCCTCGATCAAGGTGAAGGCGGCGTCGACCTGCGCCTGGTCGGTGATGTCGCAACGGACGTCGAGAGCCCCCTCCGGGGCCCCGCCGTCACGGGTGGTCACGGCCACCTTGTCGCCCTGGTCGAGGAACGCTTGGGCGATTGCGCGGCCGATCCCACGATTGCCGCCGGTCACGAGAACTGATCTGCTCACGATCGACGACGCTATTGATTACCGCGGGGTATCCCTAATGAGGATCGCTACCGCGGAGTAGGGCCCCGTGGGGTCACTCGGGTGGCCTCACTCGTCCTCGAGACGGAAGCCGAGCTTGAGCCCGACCTGGATGTGCTCGACCTGGCCGTCCTTGACCTGTCCGCGGACCTGGGTCATCTCGAACCAGTCGATGTGGCGCAGCGTCTTGCCGGCCCGCTCGATGCCGTTGCGGATGGCCTGGTCGATGCCATCGGGGGACGTGCCGACGATCTCGGTGACGCGGTAGGTGCGGTCGCTCATGATTCCTCCTGGAAGGTTCGGGCCGAAGCCGGGCCTTGAGCCTAGCGACGTACCATGAGTCCATGGCTACGCGGGATGAGCGATCCGGTCCGGAAGCCGTCCGGATCACCACTGCTGCCCCGTCGCGTGGCAGTGAAATCGCCGCACGCCAGAAGCGTTATCTGTTCTCGATGGCGATCCGCACCGTCTGCTTCGTGGGTGCCGTTGCCGTCGGGCCGGGCTGGCTGCGCTGGGTGCTGATCGCCGGAGCAGTCGTGCTGCCGTACGTCGCGGTCGTGATGGCGAGCTCGACCCCGAAGCCGCGCTCGGAGATGCCCCTGCGCGGCACCGACTGGCTGGGCCGCGAGATCGGTCCGACGCGCTGAGGATTCACGCCGCCGTCCCGTTGGGTTCACGCTCTCGCCGTGCCATGCTTGGACATGCGAGTTCGCTACCCCCGTACGAACTCGCTGTGCGATGCCGGACGGCTTCCCCCCGTGGCCGTCCGGCATCTGCCTTGTCGAGGGAAGGAGTCACCCGGTGAGTGAAGAGCTGCGATGTTCGGCCAAGGGATGCCAGGAGACCGCCGCGTGGGCGCTGCTGTGGAACAACCCCAAGATCCACACGCCCGAACGTCGCAAGACCTGGCTCGCCTGTGAGGCCCACCGTGAGTCCCTCGGCGACTTCCTCGCCGCCCGAAACTTCCTGCGCGAGGTCGAACCGGCCGCCCAGGTGGACACCGGCTCCTGAGCGATCAGCCGCCGATCGCGGACATCGGCCGCGTTGGCTGCAGGAACGACGGATCGTCTATCCCATGACCGGGACGCTTGCCGCTCATCGCCACCACCCAGCGCTCGGCGATCTCCTCGTCCGAGGCACCTGCCCGCAGCGGCGCTCGGAGGTCGGACTCGCTGCGTGCGAACAGGCAGTTGCGCACCTGGCCGTCGGCAGTCAGCCGGACCCGGTTGCAATCACCGCAGAACGGACGCGTGACCGAGGCGATGATCCCGACCGTTCCCGGACCGCCATCGACGCGGAAGAGCTCGGCGGGCGCACTCCCCCGCGGTTCCACGGCAGGTGAGAGCGTGAACTCCTTCTCCAGCCTCGTCTGGATCTCATCGGCAGTGATCATTGCGTCGCGATTCCAGGCATGTTGTGCATCCAGGGGCATCTGCTCGATGAACCGAAGGTGATAGCCCTCGGCCAACGCCCATCGGAGCAGCTCGGGCGACTGGTCGTCGTTGACCCCGCGCAGGAGCACTGCGTTCACCTTGACCGGTCCGAGACCGGCCGTCTTCGCAGCGCGAAGCCCCTCGAGGACGTCGTGCAGGCGGTCCCTTCGGGTGATCTCGGCGAACGTCTCGGCACGAATGGTGTCCAGGGAAGCGTTGATCCGGTCGAGTCCGGCGGTTGCCAATGCCTGAGCCGACCTGGCCAGCCCGAGGGCATTGGTGGTCATCGACATCTCGGGGCGGTGGGACAGTGCGGCTGTGGCCTGCACGATCCCGACCAGTCCGCGGCGTACCAGTGGCTCACCACCGGTGAACCGCACGGATTCGACGCCGAGCAGTCGAGTCGCGATGTCGATGAGGCGGATCACCTCGTCGTCGCTGAGGACCGACTCGTCCGGCAGCCAGTCCAGCCCCTCGGCCGGCATGCAGTAGTTGCAGCGCAGGTTGCAGCGATCGGTCAGCGAGACCCGCAAGTCCGTTGCCACCCGGCCGTAGGAGTCACTGAGCTGCATCATCTGTCCATCCTAGTGTCGCCGGCCACAGAACCCCACCTGCTTGCCCGCCGCTCGACCATGTGGCGCCTGCCGATAGCCTCGGCTGGTGCGCAAGTTCTCCTTCCTGCTGAGCCGACGCTGGGTTCTGTTCTTCGTCGTCGTCATCCTGCTCAGTTGGTTGGCCTGGGTCCTGGGCGAATGGCAGTTCCATCGTCTCGAGGACCGCAAGGACCGCAACGAGGTGATCGAGCGGAACGTGCACGCCGACCCGGTCCCGGTCGAGGACGTCCTCTCAGCCGACGAGCCGGTCCCCCACGACGCCCAGTGGAAGAAGGTGAGCGCCACCGGGACCTACGACGTTGCCGGCACGATCATCGTGCGCTACCGCACCCGCGACGGAGCCTCCGGCGTGGACGTAGTGGTCCCGCTGGTGCCGCGCGAGGGACCCGCACTGCTGGTGGACCGCGGCTGGATGTCCACAGGCAACAGCGGTACGTCGTCGGCTGCCGACGTGCCCGCGCCACCGTCGGGTGAGGTGAGGATCACCGGTTGGGTCCGCCAGGACGCCACCGGGGACTCCACCAAGGTCAGTGCGCAATCGACCAGGGCCATCTCCAGCACTCGGATCGCCGAGGCGCTGGACATCGAGGCCTACCGGGGCTTCGTGGATCTCGAGAGGGAGACACCTGAGCCGGCAGACGCCCTCGACCGTGCCGAGCTCCCCGACACCGGGAACGGCCCGCACTTCTTCTATGGCCTGCAGTGGTGGTTCTTCGGCGTGCTCGCGATCATCGGCTTCATCTGGATGGCGGTCGATGAATACCGCGGCAAGACCCATGCCCGCTCACGCCGCAAGCCGGCCAGGAAGCCAGCCCGCAAGTTGGTCAGATGACCGGCTCGGCCAGGTCGTCGATCAGCTGGGTCCGGTGCAGCACGGCATAGAGGCCGTCGCGCTCCAAGAGGTCCTGATGGGTGCCCGACTCGACGACGCGTCCGCCGTCGACCACCAGGATCCGGTCGGCCGAGCGAACCGTCGAGAGCCGGTGTGCGATCACCAGCGACGTACGTCCGGCCAGGGCGGCTTTCAGGGCTCGCTGGACGGCGGCCTCGGACTCGGAGTCGAGGTGGGCGGTGGCTTCGTCGAGGACGACCACTGCAGGCGCCTTGAGCAGGAGCCGGGCAATGGCCAGGCGCTGCCGTTCGCCACCCGAGAGTCGGTAGCCCCGGTCCCCCACGACCGTGTCGAGGCCGTCAGGCAGCAACCGGACCAGGTCGGCGATGCGGGCCTGCTCGAGAACCGCCCAGATCTCGTCGTCGGTGGCGTCCCGCTTGGCATAGCGGAGGTTGGCACCGATGGTGTCGTGGAACATGTGCGAGTCCTGGGTGACATAGCCGACGATGGACTCCAGCGACTCCAGGGAGACGTCGCGGACGTCGTGGCCTCCGACGTGAACCGCCCCGGCGGTGGCATCGTAGAGCCGGGCCACCAGGTGCGTGATCGTCGTCTTGCCGGCCCCCGAGGGTCCGACCAGGGCCACCATCTCGCCGGGTGCCGCGGTGAAGTTGATGTCGTGCAGGACCGGGCCGGAGTCGCGTGACTCACTGCGTGCCACGACTTCCAGCGACGCCAGTGACACGTCCTCGGCCCGGGGATAACTGAACGAGACGTTCTCGAACTCGACGCTCGAGGCCCGGTTGGGCAGGTTGACCGGATCGATCCGCTCCTGGATCTGGGAGGGCAGGTCCAGCACCTCGAAGACGCGCTCGAAGCTGACCAGGGCCGTCATCACGTCGATGCGCACGTTGGACAGGCCCTGCAGCGGACCGAGCAACCGCAGCAGCAGCGTGGCCAGGGCCAGCATGGTCCCGACGCTGAGGTCTCCCTGGATGGCGAGGTAACCGCCGACTCCATAGACCAGCGCTGTGGCCACGGCGGGCACGGTCATCATCACGGCCGCGAAGATTCGGGTGATCAACGAGATCCGCACGCCCAGGTCGCGGACCACTGCGGCGCGGACCGCGAAGTGCTCGTCCTCCCGGTCACGCTGTCCGAAGAGCTTGAGCAGCATCGCGCCACCGACGTTGAACCGCTCGGTCATCGCATTGCCGAGGTCGGCGTTGCCGTCCATCTGCTCGCGGGTCAGGCCCGCGAGCTTGTCACTGACCCAACGCGAGGCCAGCAGCAGCACCGGGAAGAGCAGTAGGCAGACCAGGGTCACCCGCCAGCTCAACGCAAGCATCGCGATGCCGACGACGAGCACGGAGATGGAGTTGGACACCGTGCTGGACAAGGTGGAGGTGAACGCCCGTTGGGCGCCGATGACGTCGTTGTTGAGGCGCGAGACCAGGGCACCAGTCTGGGTGCGGGTGAAGAACGCGATCGACTGCCGCTGGACGTGCGCGAAGACCTGCGTGCGCAGGTCGAAGATCAGTCCCTCCCCGATCCGCGAGGAGAACCAGCCGCTGAAGACGGCGAGCACCCCGCTGATCAGCGCGGTGAGGGCCATCGCACCCGCCAACCAGGCAACCAGCCCGACGTCGCCGCGGAGCACCCCGTCGTCCACGATCCGCTGCACCAGCAGCGGTGTGACCACGACAAGACAGGCCTCGACGACGGTGATCAACAGGAAGGCCGTGATCAGCCGGCGGTGCGGACGGGCGAAGGCGAGCACCCGGCGGACCGTGCCACGGTCCAGGCGGTTGCTCAGGACCCCACGATCGGCCCGCAGGTTGCGCCACGTGGCACCCATGCCGCTCATTCCGGACACTGGCCCATCCCCCTTCACGTCGTCCTCGTCCCAACCACGGCGGGCGACACCTTGTTCCCCATGGGTCGCACCGGATCAGGCGAGGGAGACCAGGTCGGCGTACCCCTCGTTCCAGAGGTCCTCGTCGCCATCGGGCAGGAGCAGGACCCGGTCGGGCTCGAGTGCTCGGACCGCGCCCTCGTCGTGGGTGACGAGGATGATCGCGCCCTGATAGGTGCGGATCGCGGCCAGCACCTCCTCGCGCGAGGCGGGGTCCAGGTTGTTGGTGGGCTCGTCGAGGAGCAGGACGTTGGCGCTGGAGACGACCAGGCTGGCCAGGGCGAGCCTGGTCTTCTCCCCGCCGGAGAGGACGCCGGCCATCTTGTGGGCGTCGTCGCCGGAGAAGAGGAAGGAGCCCAACACGCTGCGGGCCTCGGTGTCGGTGAGCTGGGGAGCCGCAGCCTGCATGTTCTCCAGGACGGTGCGGCTCACGTCCAGCGTCTCGTGCTCCTGGGCGTAGTAGCCGACCTTGAGCCCGTGGCCGGGGATCACCTCACCGGTGTCCGGCTCGTCGACGCCCGCGAGGATCCGCAGCATGGTGGTCTTGCCGGCACCATTGAAGCCGAGGATCACGACCCGGCTGCCCTTGTCGATGGCCAGGTCGACGTCCATGAAGACCTCGAGGGATCCGTAGGACTTGGACAGTTCCTTGGCGGTGAGCGGGGTCTTCCCGCACGGCGCCGGGGCCGGGAACTTGATCTTCGCGACCTTGTCGGCCTGACGCTCGCCCTCGAGGCCGGACATCATCTTCTCGGCCCGCTTCAGCATCGATTGCGCGGCCGAGGCCTTGCTCGCCTTGGCTCGCATCCGGTTGGCCTGGTCGGTGAGGGTCTTGGCCTTGGTCTCGGCGTTGACCCGCTCGCGCTTGCGGCGCCGCTCGTCGGCCTCACGCTGCTTGAGGTAGTTCTTCCACCCCATGTTGTAGACGTCGATCTCGCCGCGGTTCGCGTCAAGGTGCATCACCTTGTTGACGGTGGACTCGAGCAGCTCGTTGTCGTGCGAGATCACGATCAGGCCACCCTTGTAGCCCTTGAGGAACTCGCGGAGCCAGACGATGGAGTCCACGTCGAGGTGGTTCGTCGGCTCGTCCAGCAGCATCGTCTCGGCGCTGGAAAACAGGATCCTGGCCAGTTCGACACGTCGGCGCTGGCCGCCGGACAAGGTCTTGAGCGGCTGGGCCAAGATCCGATCCTCGATGCCCAGGCTGCTGGCGATGGTCGACGCCTCGGACTCGGCGGCATAGCCACCGCTGGCGTGCAGCTCGTTGTCGGCGGTGGTGTAGCGCTTCATGGCGCGCTCGGAGACGACCGGATCGTCAGAGGCCATCTCGACCTCTGCGGTGCGGAGACGGCGTACGACGTCATCCAGACCGCGTGCCGACAAGATGCGGTCCATCGCCAACACCTCGGGGTCGCCGGTGCGCGGGTCCTGCGGCAGATAGCCGATCTCCCCGGAGGTCAGCACCTTGCCCGAGGCCGGCTGCGCCTCCTGGGCGAGGATCTTGGTCAGGGTGGTCTTTCCGGCGCCGTTTCGCCCCACGAGACCGACCTTGTCACCGGCAGCGACGCGGAAGTTCACGTTCTCCATGAGGAGGCGAGCACCGGCGCGGACTTCGAGTTGCTGGGCGGTGATCATCAGGGTGGATAGTCTACGTGCGAGAAGCCCCCGCCCCCGCATCCGTGCGGGCATCAGGAAGGACGCACCATGCGTTTCAATCCCAAGGCACGCATCGACTCGGGCAAGGTCTCGGGAGCATCCGGCGGTGGCGGTGGCGGCGGCTTCGGGGGTGGTGGCGGCAGGATTCCGATCCCCGGTGGCAAGGCGGGCGGCGGCGGCATCATCGGCTTCATCATCGTCGTCGCGATCGTGCTGTTCCAGATGTTCGCCAGCGGTGGCGATGGTGGCGGCGGCGCCTCGCACAACAACGCCGGCGGTGTCGACGGCAGCCTCTATGAGGACTGCAAGACAGGTGAGGACGCCAACACCGACGAGAACTGTGCCCGCAAGGCCGTGCTCCTTCTGCTGGAGGACTTCTGGTCCCAGCAGTTCAAGGATGGCTTCAAGGCGGCACCCACACGCACCTTCAGCGGCTCGGTGAACACCGCCTGCGGTGGGGCCAGCTCGTCAGTCGGTCCGTTCTACTGCCCCGGAGACCAAACCATCTATCTCGATCCGGCCTTCTTCGACCAGGTCCTCGAGGGCCAGCTCGGCGGCAAGGGCGGTGACTTCGTGGAGCCCTACGTCCTGGGCCACGAATATGGCCACCACATCCAGAACATCACCGGACAGATGAAGAACGTCCGGACCCAGCAGGGCGCAGACAGCGACGCGGTGAAGCTGGAGCTCCAGGCCGACTGCTATGCCGGGCTGTGGACCCATCATGTCGAATCTCTCAAGGACGACAACGGCGAGCAGATCCTCGAACTCGACGACGGCGACATCGAGGAGGCCGTGGGTGCGGCCTACACCGTCGGCGACGACCACATCCAGGAAGTCACCGGCGGTCGGGTGGACGCCAACCAGTGGACACATGGATCGTCGGAGCAGCGGATCGAGTGGTTCCGCAAGGGTTTCGACTCAGGGAACTATGAGGCCTGCGACATCTGGAAGTGAACCGGCCCCGCCCGGGGCTCGGCTCCGTCCCGGAGCAGCGCCTCAGAGCAGCGTTTCGACTTGCGCGAAGAGCCGTTGCAACGAGCGCAGGTAGGGCGCAACCGATGGATGACGATATTTCCCGGCGAGCGCGCCGGGACCGCCCGCCACCCTGGCCAGTGCCCACTCCGCACGACTCACCGCGGTGTAGACGGCGTTGATCCGGGCGCCGAGGACCACCTCGGTCGGTGACGCCACCCCTGCGGGCAGCCCCTCGGCGTAGGCCTCGGCCAGGACGGCGAAGTCCTCGCGCGCCGTCAACGACAGATAGCCCAGGTCGGCACCCACTGCGCCGACACCGAGCGTCGACCAGTCGATCGCGACCACGTCCTCGGCTGCCCGGGAGATCAGGTTTGCCGGCACCGGATCGCCGTGCTGCAGCACGCGCGGCAACGCGTCCAGGGTGGCCAGGTGGACTGGGCGTCGCGTCCACAACCGATCCGCGACATCCGCGACGGTGGTGCGGGCCAGCGTCGCCCATCCCCCCCGGCGTTCGATCCGGTCCAGTCGGTCGGCCAGCTGATTGCGTGCCAGCCAGGACACCTCGGGCAGCGGCGTCCCCGCGAACCGGCCGAGCGCGCGGGCCAGGAAGGGACCGGGCAGCGCCACGGGCTCGAC
>DATCYH010000771.1:0-2241 GCA_036570405.1 Nocardioides sp. | reverse complement strand
CGAGCTCCTTGGGCAGCCCCGGCACCTGCGGTTCGTCCCCCGCCTTGGCCGTCGGCTTGGTGGTGGTGGCCTTCTCGAGTCCACCGAGCAGCGGCGCGAGCAGGTCCTTGAGCGGTCCGAGGTTGTCCAGGCCGCTGATTTCACCGCCCTTCTGGGCGTCCACGTTGCTGTCCGAGGAGAACCCGGCCGACGCGCTCGACTGGCTGTCCCCTGCACTCGTGCGCATCACCATGCCGGGGAAGGGCTCGTCACTGGCCTTCGGCTCGCCACTGGGGAAGCCCGAGTTGACCTGGACCGGGTAGCCACCGGCGACCAGGTCGCTGGGCAGGCCGAGCTGCTCGAAGAAGACCTTGATGCCCTCGCCGATCGCGTCACCGGGCCAGAGGTATGACGCCCTGCCCTTTCCGCCGCCTGTCTCGGCCTCGGCCTTGGTGTAGGCCAGGCGGACCTCGAGCTGGGGCTCGGACGGGATCGGGATCGCCGGCTCGAAGATCTCGACCCGCACCGGGGTGGCGTCGGCACTGGCACTGAACCCGCCGTAGGCAGCGGACTCCTCGGCGTGGGCGGGGGCCTGTGCAGCCAAGGGCAGCACCGCTGCCACCAGGCCGGAGGCCGCCACGGCGACGAGGGGACGGATGGGACGACCGCTCATGCGGCACCTCCAAGGATGACGTCGGTCATGGCTTCGGTGATCTCGCCCGGCTCGCCGCTGGCCACGATGCGACCACCGGTCATCACCGCGGCATAGTCGGAGACCCGGAGCGCGGTGCGGGCGAACTGTTCGATGCACAGGATGGAGACACCGCTCTCGGCGATCTGCCGGACGGTGTCGTAGAGCTCGTCGACGATCAGCGGCGCCAGGCCCATCGAGAGCTCGTCGAGCAGCAGCAGGGCCGGGTCGGCGGTCAACGCGCGGGCCATGGCCAGCATCTGCTGCTCACCGCCGGACATCGTGCCAGCGAACTGGTTGCGGCGCTCGTGCAGGCGCGGGAAGTAGGAGTAGGCGGTGTCGTAGATCGCCGAGGCCGAGACACCGGCGTACGACATCAACCGGAGGTTCTCGGCCACCGTGAGGTTCGGGAAGACCGAGCGGCCCTCGGGGATCGTGCACAGCCCGGAGCGGGCGAGTTCCTCCGAGGCAGCCCCCTTCAGGTGCACCCCACCGAGGTGGATGTCACCCGACGTCGCCTTCTTCTGGCCGCTGATCACCTTGACCAGTGTCGACTTCCCGGCACCGTTGGGTCCGAGCAGCGCGACGACGGCACCCTTGGGGATGGTCAGGTCGACCCCGCGCAGGACCTCGATCCGACCGTAGGCCGCGTGCAGGTCGATGACCTCGAGGATGGGGATGCTCATGATGCCTCCACTGCTGGGATGACCGTGGTGTCGCCGATCGCGTCGAGGTCGCTCCGGGTGCCCTCGACGTCGTCGGAATAGCCGAGGTACGCCTTCTGCACCGTCGCGTCCGCCCTGATCTCGGCCGGGGTCCCCGACGCGATCACGGAGCCGAAGTCGAGCACGTGGATCGTGTCGCAGACACTCATCACCAGGTCCATGTCGTGCTCGACCATCAGGATCGCGGTGCCCTCGGAGGCCAGGGACGCGAGGAGCTCTCCGAACGCATCAGTCTCCCGGTCGTCGAGGCCCGAGGACGGCTCGTCGAGCAGCAGCAGCCGGGGCTCACTGGCCAGGCAGCGAGCCAGCTCCAGCAGCCGCGCGGTGCCGGTGGGAATCGAGTCTGCGCGCTCCTGGGCGTAGTCACTGATGCCGACCCGCTCCAGCAGGGCATCGACGTCCGCGCCGGCAGGACGGATCACTCCGCGGAACCCAGCAGCGATGTCGTGGGCCACCCGCACGTTGTCGCGCACGGTCAGCGACCCGAACGCCTCCAGCCGCTGGAACGTCCGCGCCATACCGCGACGCGCCCGTCGGTGCACCGGCGTGGAGGTGATGTTGCGGCCGTCGAAGTGGACCGTGCCCGAGGTGGGCTTCTGCAGGCCGGTGATCACGTTGAAGCACGTGGTCTTGCCGGCACCGTTGGGGCCGATCAGCCCCGTGATCCGGCCGGCGTGCGCGGCGAAGCCGGCGTGGTCGACGGCCGTCACGCCGCCGAACTGGACGACGACGTCCTCGACCTCGAGGAGGGGCCTCTCATCGGACATGGGCGGGCACCTCCTTGGTGCTCTGGGTGCTCTTGGTGGTCCGGTCGGCTCGGCGGCCGGGTGGGTCAGGCTCGGGATC
>DATCYH010000770.1:0-3385 GCA_036570405.1 Nocardioides sp. | reverse complement strand
GGCTCTTCCCAGATGAGGGTGTAGGTCGGCCGGGCGCGTCGGTCCGCAGATAGACGTCGAGGTCTCCCGACGATGGAGGTTCCTACGCCATCCATCCGAAAGACCTCGACGTGACCGACGCTACCCCGCCGGCCGGCCTCGGCCGCCCTGACCTGACCGCCTTCGCGTCTCATCCCAATCGACCCTGATCGGGTCTGCTGACCCCCTCGACGAGAACGCAGCGACATCACAGCCACCCAACCCCGACCGGCCGGGAAGCCGGGGCACGTCACATGGCCTGTGCTGCGGGCGTGTCGAGTGGGTCGTCCAGGGGCGACGCAGGAGCGTCGACGCGACGTGCTGAGAGGTGGTTCCAACCGGGCGCTAGGTGTACTCGGCAGGGACGTTGGTGACGGTTGGGTCTTGTGAAAGGTGAGGACCTCCGGGCTTAGTGGAGATGTCGAAGTCGCCCACAGGCCCAGGAGGTCCTCGTGTCCCACGCTAATGCCCGTTTGAACATTCATGGTCGTCGTCTGCTCGTCTCGCGGGTGATCGACGACGAACGGCCTGTCGCCCATGTCGCGAAAGAGCTCGGGGTCTCGCGTCAGTGCGCTCACCGGTGGGTCAACCGGTTCCGCGCCGAGGGGGAGGCCGGGTTGGTCGATAGGTCCTCGCGGCCCAAGAGCTGCCCGCGACGGACGTCGGCGGTTATCGGGCTCATCCCAATTGAGGGTGTAGTCGTGGTCTGAAGCCTCCGGCCTCGAGTAGCGAGCGGGCGATGTAGTTGGTCAGGTTCCGGAAGCCAAGTGCGCTGCCGCGGAGGTGTTCGAGTCTGCCGTTGATGGCCTCGGTGGGTCCGTTGCTGGTGCCGGGTCGGTCGAAGTAGGCCAGGACGTCGGCGGCGCGCTTCTTCAGGGTCCGACCGAGGGTGATGACCTCGGTGAGTGCCTTCGGGACGTCGTGGCTGAGAGACTCGATCAGCCGGGCCATCTGCTCGCGACCGGCGGCACGGTCGGGTTCGCGGTAGGCGCCGACCATGTGCTGGTAGATGCTCCAGGTCGTCTCGACAGCGACGTGCTGGTCGTCGGCGAACAGGGCCTCGATCCGGTCCCACTGCCGATCAGTCAGCAGCCCGGTGCCGGTGTGCAGGACCCGTCGGGCGGAGTAGAGCGGGTCGCCGGAGCGGCCCCGGTGACCGTGGGCGGCGAGCTGGATTCGTCGGCGACACCGGTCCAGGGCCTCGCCGGCGAGGCGGACGACGTGGAACGGGTCCATCACCGCGACTGCGTCGGGGAGTTCCTCGGCGGCTGCGGTCTTGAAGCCGGTGAAGCCGTCCATCGCGACTACCTCGACGGCGTCGCGCCATGCCTGCGGCCGGTCGGCGAGCCAGGTCTTGAACACGGCCTTGGAGCGGCCTTCGACCATGTCCAATAGGCGTGATGGTCCTGTGCCGTCGCGGATCGGGGTCAGGTCGATGATCACCGTGACGTACTTGTCGCCGCGGCGCGTGTGACGCCAGACGTGCTCGTCGACACCGATCACCGCGACCCCGTCGAACCGGTGTTCGTCGTCGATGAGCACCCGCCGTCCTTCGGCCAGGACAGCAGTGTTCGCGGTGTCCCAGGCGACTCCGAGGCCCTCGGCGACTCGGGCGACGGTCAGGTGCTGAGTGACCAGCCCCGCGAGCGCCCACCGCAATCCACGCCGTGACAGCTTCGCCCGCGGCTCGGCCGCAGCGCTGGTGTCCTGGCGCCACACATGCCCGCAGCCGGTGCAGCGGTAGCGGCGGAGCGTCACGACCAGGGTGGTCGGTCGCCAACCGAGCGGCTCGTGCGCCAGCCGCCGTGTGACCGTGTCACGCGGCACGCCCTCGCAACCACACCGGCGGCACCAGCCATCGGGATCGACGACCCGACAGGCCAGGACCGCCCGGCCCGCTTCCAGACGCTGGCCCGTCACCTCCAGACCGAGCTCATCGAGACGGCAGAACGTCGTCAGATCAGGGGTCGTGAAGGTAGCGTCGGACACGTCGAGGTCTTCCAGATGGATGGCGTAGGAACCTCCATCGTCGGGAGACCTCGACGTCTATCTCGACACCGACGCGCCCACTGGATCTACACCCTCAATTCGGAAGAGCCCGTTTACTCGGGCTTGCGGGTCCAGGCACGGGCGTCAGGAGTTGTGGGAACAGCGAGTGGAGCGCCGGGACGGCATCGAGCTCGTCAGGCAGCGCGAAGCTCGATGCCGTCGAAGATGATGACGTACAGCTCCGTCATCGCGTCGACATAGGCCATACCCACGTCGTCGACGATCTGCGGATCGCGAAAGGTGAACATCGCTGCCAGGCATGCTCTCGCGATGAGGCGAGCATTGACCGGACGGAACTCGCCCTCTTCGATGCCCGCTTGGATCAACGCCTCCAGCTTGTTGAGGGCCGCAATGGTGTGGAAGTCGAGAATCTCCCTGCTGCGCGGCCATTCGACCAGGTCGGCTTGGAAGCGGGGGCTCGAGCGCGCCAGCTCTTGTGACGACAGGTAGGCGAGCGCCTGCCCTCGCCGGGTATTGGCCGAGGTGATCGCGATCTCGGCGTCGTGCCCCGTCCGAGCGAAGAAGCGTCGGACCACGCGCGCGATCAAGTCATCGCGGCTGGGTTCCAGCTCGTAGAGGGCTCGGCGGGAACACTGCAATTCGCGCGCGATCTCGGCGACGGTGAGCCCGGCGAAGCCTCGCGCGAGCATCAACCTCTCCAACGATGACAACAGCTCGTCTTGACGCCCGCCGCTCCGACCCGACATCGGTACAGCCTACGGCTCCGCTAGGCGTCCCATCTCGGTACCAGAAAGCTAAGCATAGGTACCGATCATTGTCGGGCACGCCAGGGCTATCGGACTACATGAGAAGGGGCTCTGTGCATGGCGGTACCAGAAATCGACTGACTGGTACCATAAGGGTGTGTGATGATCGCGCACGACAGAGTGCGCGTCAGCGAAGGCGCATATCCTGTCGAAGGAGAAGAATTGTCGACCACCATGTCGTTTGCGGGCAGGACCGCTGTGATCTCAGGGGGCGGACGCGGCCTCGGCCGCACGTACGCTCTCGAAATGGCTCACCGAGGAGCGAGCATCGTCATCAATGACCCTGGTTCCACCGTAACCGGCACCGGAAGTGCCGCGGCGGCCGAGGAGGTGGTGGCCGAGATCCAGACCCTCGGCGGGCACGCCGTGGCGTCGCGTGCCGCCGTGTCCGACCAGGCCTCGGCCATCCAGGTGATCGATACCGCGGTCGAGGAGTTCGGATCGTGCGACATCGTCATCAACAGCGCGGGGATTCTTCGCGACCGGACGTTCGAGAACATGTCCGAGGACGAGTACGAGGCAGTCATGCAAGGACACGCCACCGGCCCCTT
>DATCYH010000769.1:0-8793 GCA_036570405.1 Nocardioides sp. | reverse complement strand
CCGCTCGGTGACCTGCCCGACGAGTCCCAGGCGTGGGAGCGCGGCGTGGACGAGCTCGCCTCCGAGGAGGAGGAGATCGCCGACTACGTCCGTGCGCTCGAGGAGACACGCGACACCGCGGAGCTGCCGGAGGCCTCGGGTGAGGCCATCGCGCGGGAGTTCGAGCGCTACCTCAAGCGCCGCCACACCGACTGACCCCACCCCGACCCGGCAGTTGTTGACGCCCAAACGCCTCGACCCGGCAGTTGTTGACGCCTGAGCCTGTCAACAAGTGCCGGGTCGGTGACGAACAGTGTCAACAACTGACGGGTCGGTGAAAACCTGGTCAACAACTGCCGGGTGGGCGTGGGTCAGATGACCAAGCCGAGCGCGGCATCGAGCAGCGCGCGGATCGTCGCGCTTGCCTCGGGGTCGCTCTGGTCGCCGGCCCTGGTGGCTTCGACCCAACCTTGGATTGCCTCGACAGCGCTGGGCGCGTCGAGGTCGTTCGACAGCGCAGCCAGCACAGCCTCGACCACCGGAGCGGCGGGCGCGCCCGCCGGCGACGCGACGACGAGCCGCCATGCGTCGAGGGTGTCCACAGCGTCCCAGAGCAGCGCGTCGGTCCACTCCCAGTCAGAGCGGTAGTGCTGGCGCAGCAGGGTGAGCCGGATCGCCATCGGGTCGACGTCGGCACGACGCAGGGCGGAGACGAAGACCAGGTTGCCCTTGGACTTCGACATCTTCTCGCCGTCGTAGGCCACCATCCCGGCGTGGGCATAGGCCCGCGCGAACCTCGAGCCGGGGACCGCGACCTGCACCTCGCCGGCGCACATCTCGTGGTGCGGGAAGATCAGGTCGCTGCCGCCGCCCTGTACGTCGAATCCCGTGCCGAGGTGCTCGAGTGCGATCGCGGCGCACTCGATGTGCCAACCCGGACGCCCCTTGCCGAACGGGCTGTCCCACGAGGGCTCGCCCTCGCGCTCACCGCGCCACAGGACGCAGTCGAGCGGGTCGTTCTTGCCCTCACGCTCGGGATCTCCCCCACGGTCGGCGAAGACCTCGAGCATCTGCTCGCGGGTCCAGCCGGAGACGCCACCGAAGTCGGCGTCGGCAGTGACGGAGAAGTAGAGATCGGTCTCCACCTGGTAGACGGCGCCGGTTCCCTGTAGCTGCTGGATCAGTTCGATCACCAGCGGGATCGACTCCACCGCGCCGATGTAGTCGTCCGGGGGCAGGACGCGCAGCGCCTCCATGTCCTCGCGGAACAGCTGCGTCTCGCGCGCGGCCAGCTTTGTCCAGTCGGTGTTGACCTTGGTGGCCCGCTCGAGCAGGGGGTCGTCGACGTCGGTGACATTCTGCACGTAATGCACCTGGTGCCCGGCGTTGCGCCACGCCCGGTTGAGCAGGTCGAAGCCGACGTACGTGGCCGCATGTCCCATGTGGGTGGCGTCGTAGGGCGTGATGCCACAGACATAGAGGCGCGCCGCGCCCGTGGGACTCGTTGGGGCGAGGGTGCCGGAGGCGGTGTCGAAGATCGAGACCTGAGGCCCCGCGACGGGAAGGAGAGGCACCTCAGGTGCGGACCACGACTGCATGGTGCGCAGCCTAGCCAACGGGACCGGACCTCAGTAGATCGACCTCAGAAGCCCGACCTCACCAGGCTGCTTTCAGAACGCTGGCCACGGGATGGCCGGCCAGTCCCCGGACGGCGCCGGCATCACGCCTTCGTCGAGCAGGGTGTCGCACCGGGCCCGGAAGGCAACGAGCTCGTCGGCGGTGATCAGGTCGGCGAGCCGGCTGGTCAGGTCCTGGTCATCGCGGACCCGTGCGATGTCCTCGCGCTCCTGGGCATTCAGCTCCTGGCCCATCCAGCCCCACAGGACCGAGCGCAGCTTGTTCTCGACGTGGAAGGCCACCCCGTGGTCGACGCCGTATCGGTGCCCGTAGTCCATTGCCAGGACGTGGCCGCCCTTGCGGTCGCCGTTGTTGATCAACACGTCGAAGACGGCCATCAGTCGTAGCGGGACGGTGTCCTCGTGGATCAGCGAGACCGGTTCGTCGTCCGGGCCCACCGCGTCGAAGACATGCAGGTAACCCTCGGGCAGGACGTCCCGCGCCACGATGTCCACCGGGAGCTGCTCCACGTCGGGTTCGGCCCAGGCCTGCACCATTCCCGGCCCGTGCGGGCCCTCGCGCAGCACCGTGGTCGGCACGACGTTCCAGCCGAGCGCCTGCGAGACGGCGTACGCCGCCACCTCGCGCTGGGCGAGGGTGCCGTCAGGGAAGTCCCACAGCGGCCGTTCTCCGCGGACCGGCTTGTAGACCACTCCGATGCCGTCGATCGTGGCCAAGAAGGTGGCGTTCGAGGCGGGCATGACCCGACCCTCGATGTTCAACTCCCCCGTCGAAATCTCAGCCGCGGACGCCAGGGTCACGAGCGCCGTCTGAATCCGTTGGCGCGCACGCACAGGTGCCCGTCCAGGTCGATCGGTCCGCCACAGAACGGGCAGTTCGGACGCCCCGCCTCGATCACCTGGGCGGCACGCTGCACGAAGGCACGCGCGTGGGCTGCCGTGATCCGGACCAGGAAGACCTCCTCGGGCTCCGGCTCGGTGAAGTCCTCGTCCACCTGCTCCGGGCTGACCACTGCGGCCTCGTTGAAGGGGAAGACCTCGATCACGATCCGCTCGTCGGCGGGTTCCCAGGACAGGGTCATCGTGCCGGCGCGGAACTCCTCCTCGATCGGCTGGTCCAGCGGACCGGAGTCCTCCAGATCGAGGGGTGCGACGGCGGGGATCAGCGACTCCGTCTCCTCGCTGCTCATCAGCTCGTCCAGCAGGTCGTCGATGCGGTCGGCGAGGACGGTCACCTGCTGCTTCTCGAGGGAGACGCTGACGAGGCGGGTGCCGGCGCGCGCCTGCAGGAAGAAGGTGCGTTGACCGGGTTCACCTACCGTCCCGGCGACGAATCGGTCCGGCGGGTCGAAGGAGTGCACGACTGGCATGTCCACCACCCTATTGTGGTCCGGCTCCGCCGCCCACCACGGCATCGCCGGGGTGGGGCCGTTGCTTGCGATCAGGTGCGTTCAACCAGCCGAGGTCACCGGCGTGGGTGTTCTGGCCGAGGACGAAGGGCCGCATGGTGGTGTAGCGGATGATCGAGATCGAGGCGGGGTCCACCTGGATCCGTTGGAACAGGTCGAGGTGCATGCCGAGGGCGTCGGCCAGCAGCGCCTTGATGATGTCGCCGTGGCTGACGGCGACCCAGGTGGCGTCCTCGCCGTGCTCGGCGGACACCTCGGCATCGAGGCGGCGCACGGCGGCCGTGGCCCGGGCCATCATCGCGGGCAGCGACTCGCCACCGGGGAACACAGCCGCGGAGGGCTGGGTCTGGACCGTCTTCCACAACGCCTCCTTGGCCAGGTCGCGGATCACGCGACCGGTCCAGTCGCCGTAGTCGCACTCGATCACGCCGCGCTCGGTGGACACCGGCACGTCGGGATGCTCCCCGGCGATCACCCGTGCGGTGTGGCGGCATCGCTCCAACGGACTGGTCACAATCCTGGCGAGCCGCACCGGCGCGATCCGGGTGGCGGCGTTCTTCGCCTGCTGGTGCCCGGTCTCGTCGAGCTTCACCCCGGCCGATCGACCCGCGAGCACACCGCCGGTGTTGGCCGAGCTCCGACCGTGCCTGACGAGGATCACTGTTGCCATGTCACGGAGCGTATCGGGGACCTGCATGCAATAGCCTCGGACGGTGATCGTCGACAGCGCCCTCTATCGCAACGGTGCCCGGGTCCAGCTCGAGAGTGACATCTCCGACCTTGCGGCCGTGCGCGCGCAGTGTGACGATCCTGACGAGTTCGTGTGGATCGGCATGCACGACCCCACGCCGGAGGAGATGACGGCGGTCGCCCAGGAGTTCGCCCTGCACCCGCTCGCCGTCGAGGACGCGCTCAAGGCGCACCAGCGCCCGAAACTCGAGCACTACGACGACTCGCTCTTCCTGGTCCTCAAGACACTCTGGTACGTCGATGAGTTCGACGCGGTCGAGACCGGGGAGATCAACCTGTTCATCGGTCGTGACTTCGTGGTGACGGTCCGTCACGGCGAGGGCTCCGGCCTCCAGGAGCCCCGCCGGTACCTCGAGTCACACCCGGAACTGGTGCGTCACGGACCCACCGGCGTCGTCTATGCGGTCTGCGATCGCGTGGTGGACGGCTATCAGTCAGTCGCTGCCGCGCTCGAGGAGGACGTGGACGAGGTGGAGGCGTCGGTTTTCGCCGCGGATCGCTCGGACGAGTCGCCGCGGATCTACATCCTCAAGCGTGAGATCGCGGAGGTACGTCGTGCCGTCCTCCCGCTGCGCGATCCGATCCGGCGAGCGGCCTCCGGATCGGTGACGGGCATGGACGAGGCGGCTGCGCCGTACTTCCGTGACGTCGGTGACCATCTCGGCCGGGTGGCCGAGACCGTCGACACCCTGGACACGCTGCTGTCGTCGGCCTTCGACGCCCAGCAGGCGCGGATCTCGGTGCAGCAGAACGAGGACATGCGCAAGATCTCGGCCGGCGTCGGCCTGGTCGCGGCGCCCACCCTGATCGGTGCGATCTATGGGATGAACTTCGACACCATGCCCGAGTTGCACTGGACCTTCGGCTATCCGATGGCACTGGCGATGATGGCGCTGAGCTCGCTGCTGGTCTACGTCTTCTTCAAGAGGTCGGGCTGGCTGTAGCCGGTTCCCACCCGGGGACACGCCTCAGGCTGCGATGACTCCGAACGACAGCAGCGCCAGCACCAGCGCACCGAGGCCGATCCGGTAGATCACGAACGGCAGGTAGGACTTCGTGGAGACGTAGCGGAGCAACCAGGCGATGGCGGCGTAGCCCACCAGGAACGAGACCACCGTCGCAGTGATCGTCGGGCCCCAACCGAGACTGTTCTCGCCGTGCGGGATCTCCTTGAGTTCGAAGATGCCGGCTCCGACGACCGCGGGAATGGCGAGCAGGAAGGCGAAGCGGGTGGCCGCCTCTCGGTCATAGCCCAGGAAGCGGCCCATCGAGATGGTGGCGCCCGAGCGGGAGACGCCGGGGATCAGCGCACAGGCCTGCGCGAGGCCGAGGAGCCCTGCGTGCTTGAGGGTCATCTGCTTGATCACCCGGTCGCTGGACCCGATCCGGTCCGCGATGCCGAGCACGACACCCAGGACGATGAGGGTGGTGCCGACGATCCAGAGGTTGCGGAAGTCCTTCTCGATGACGTCCTTGAGCGCGATGCCGAGGACGACGATCGGCAACGAGCCGACGATGATGTACCACCCCATCCGCGCGTCGAGGGTGCCACGGAACTCCGGCTTGACCAACGACTTGAGCCACGCGGTGGCGATCCGCCAGATGTCCTTGCGGAAGTAGATGAGCACCGCCAGCTCCGTGCCGATCTGGATGACGGCGGTGAAGGCTGCGCCGGGATCCTCCCAGCCGAGGAACTCGGGGAAGATCCGGAGGTGGGCACTGCTCGAGATCGGCAGGAACTCGGTGAGCCCCTGCAGGACACCGAGGACGATCGCCTTGAAGAAGTCCAACACGGCCCGCAGCCTACGTTTCCGCCCCGGCACTTCCCCGAACGGCTCCTTCCCGGCGTGCCGTGCCTCGCCTCGCCGCACGGGTGGCTAGCCTTGCGGGCATGCAGCAACGCGCGCTGGGAACGACCGGCCTGAAGGTGTCACGGCTCGGTCTGGGCACCTTGACCTGGGGGCGCGACACCGATGAGCACGAAGCCCGCGACCAGCTGATCGCCTTCGCCGAGGCGGGCGGCACCCTGCTCGACACCGCTGCCGGCTATGGCGACGGTGCCTCGGAGGAGCTGATCGGCACCCTGCTCGGCGACGTCGTCCCCCGCGACGACGTGGTCCTCGCCACGAAGGCGGGCATCTCGCGGCGACGTGGCGAGCGCGAGACCAACGTCTCCCGGGGCCACCTGATCAGCACCCTGGACCAGTCACTGCGCCGTCTCGGCGTCGAGCACGTCGACCTGTGGCAGGTGCACGCCTGGGTCGACGGGACGCCACTCGAGGAGACCCTCGGGGCCCTCGACTATGCAGTCTCCACCGGGCGTGCTGCCTACGTGGGCGTCTCGAACTACTCCGGTTGGCAGACCGCGCAGGCCACCACCTGGCAGGCCGCGGTCCCCGGACGGGCCAAGATCGCCTCGACCCAGGTCGAGTACTCCCTGCTCAACCGCACCATCGAGCACGAGGTCATCCCTGCCGCGCAGGCACTCGGCCTCGGTATCCTGCCGTGGTCCCCGCTGGGACGCGGCGTATTGACCGGGAAGTATCGCCACGGCACCCCGTCCGACTCGCGAGGCGCCTCACCGCACTTCGCGAACTTCGTCGGCACCTACCTCGGCGAGCAGCACAAGCGCGTCGTGGAGGCCGTGGTCCGTGCCGGCGAGGGCCTGGACTGGACGCCGCTCGAGGTGGCCCTGGTCTGGGTGCGCGACCGGCCCGGGGTGACTGCCCCGATCATGGGAGCCAGGACGGCCGCGCAGTTGCGCGCTGCCCTGGGGATCGACGAGCTGAGCCTGCCACCAGAGATCGTCGACGCCCTCGACGACGTGTCCGGAGGAGACTGAACAGATGCCGACTGTTGCGCGCAAGGCGTTCCGCAAGAACGTCGAGTGGGAATATGACAAGCTCACCCTGCCGCGCGACCTGAGTCGCTCTGTCGTCACCCGCCTGCTCGTCGAACGCGCGGAGAAGGGCGGCTGGGAGCTGCGCAGCACCCGGATCGGCAACGACGGCGTACGCCGTGTGCTGCTGCGTCGCAAGATCATCCGGCAGCCGCGGATCGACGCCTTCTACCTCTGAGTCTCCCGGCTCATCGCCCCAGGTTCAGCGCGGGGGTTCAGAGCCTGGTTCAGAGCCGGTCCAGGAAGCTGTCGAAGACCTTCGCCCCGAACTCGAGCGAGTCCACCGGCACCCGCTCGTCCACCCCGTGGAAGAGCGCACCGAAGTCGAGGTCGGCCGGCAGACGCAGCGGAGCGAAGCCGTAGGACTCCATCCCCAGGCGCCGGAAGTGCTTGGCGTCCGTGCCGCCGCTCATCAGGTAGGGCGCGACGATGCCGTCCGGGTCCTCGGCAAGGATCGACTGGGTCATCGCATCCACGAGCCGGCCCTCGAACGGCGAGGACCACGGCTGCTGGTGGGACACGAAGTCCCAGGTGACGTTCTCCCCACACAGCTCGGCGAGCGTCGCGAAGAACTCGTCCTCGTAACCGGGCAGGAACCGTCCGTCGACATGTGCGGTGGCCTCGGTGGGGATCACGTTCACCTTGTAACCGGCATCGAGCATCGTCGGGTTGGCGGTGTTGCGGATGACTGCGCCGAGCATTCGGGCCGAGCTCTCGAACTCCTGGACCAGTGCCTCAGCGTTCTCCGGCGTTGCCTCGGTGCCGGCGATCTCGGCGACCGAGGCGAGCAGGACCTCCATCGACGGGGTCAGCCGGATTGGCCAGTCATGGCTCCCGATCCGGGCGACCGCGCCGGCGAGCTCGGTGACGGCGTTGCTGCGGTTGATCATCGAACCATGACCCGCATTGCCACGGGCGGTCAGCTTCATCCAGGCCATGCCCTTCTCGGCCGCCTCGATGAGATAGATCCGCTTGCCGCGCACGGTCGTGGTGAATCCGCCGACCTCACCGACGGCCTCGGTGCAGTCCGCGAGCTCGTCGGCATGGTGGTCGATGAGGTACTGCGCGCCCTTGTGCCCACCGGCCTCCTCGTCGGCGGTGAAGCACAGCACGATGGGACGGTTCGGCATCGCACCGACGCGAGTCCGGGCTCGGACCACCGAGAGCACCATCGCGTCGAAGTCCTTCATGTCGACGGTGCCGCGTCCCCACAGGTAGCCGTCCTTGATCTCACCGGCGAACGGATCGACCTGCCAGTCCTCCGCGGCCGCGGGAACCACGTCCAGGTGACCGTGCAGCAGCAGCGGAGCGCCGTCCCCGTCGCCCCATCGTGCGATCAGCGAGGAACGACCCGGCTCGGACTCGTGGATGGTGCTCTCGATGCCCACCTCGTCGAGCAACCCGGCGACGTGCTCGGCTGCCTTGCGCTCGCCCGGCCCACGCTCGTCGCCATAGTTGGAGGTGTCGATCCTGATCAGGTCGCGGCACAGCTCGACGACCTCCGCAGCGGGGTCGTAGGTCGTGGATCCGTCGTTCGAGAAGTCAACGTCAGCCATGTCCACAGTGTTGCATCCGTGGGCGATGGGGCCGATGTGACCATTTCAAGTCGGCCTTGCTATGGTTCTCCAGCACTCGTCCGGGTGGCGGAATTGGCAGACGCGCTAGCTTGAGGTGCTAGTGCCCGTATTAGGGCGTGGGGGTTCAAGTCCCCCCTCGGACACACAGTAGAAGGGCCCCGTCGCAAGACGGGGCCTTTCTGCATTTCCTGACAGCCACCCGCGGAACGCGCAAAGGGCGCCGGCCAGAGTGCGTGGCCGACGCCCTTGCGTCCGATCTGGTGGGGCGCTCAGGCCTCGGTGGTGCGCGTCGGGCGCGCCCCGAGCTCCTCGTCGAGACGGAGCAGGCCCGGACCGTCCTCGTTGATCAGCTCGACACGGCCGACGATCTCGCTGACCGTGGCCTCCTCCTCGATCTGCTCCTCGAGGAACCAGTTGAGCAACGGGCGCGAGTCGAGGTCGCCCTGCGATTCGGCCAAGCGGTAGAGCTCGCGGATCGCCTCGGAGACGCGCTGCTCATGGGCATAGGCGGCCTGGAAGATCTCCAGCACCGAGGTGCCGAC
>DATCYH010000768.1:0-3897 GCA_036570405.1 Nocardioides sp. | reverse complement strand
CCAACGCCACCGGGTGGTATGGCCGCGGTCGTGGCGGGCCGGCCCTGAAGGTGGCCCTGCTCGGCGACTCGAGTGCCGCCGGTTATGGGGTGCACCACGTCGTGGACGCCCCCGGTGCCGCCCTCGCCTCCGGGCTGTCCGAGCGCTCCGATCGCCGTGTCTACCTGCGCTCGTTCGCCGTCGTCGGCGCACAGACCAAGGACCTGGCCGCGCAGGTCGAGGCGGCGCTGCCCGGCGAGCCGGACATCGCGGTGATCCTGATCGGCGCCAATGACGTGACCCACACCGTTCCGCCGTCGCAGTCCGTGGGTCGCCTGGCCGATGCCGTACGTCGTCTGCGCGGTGCCGGCGTCGAGGTGCTGGTCGGCACCTGCCCGGACCTTGGCACCATCCAGCCGATCAACCCGCCGCTCAAGCAGGTGGCGCGAGCCTGGTCCCGACGACTCGCCGCTGCCCAGGCGATCGCCGTCGTCGAGGCCGGTGGCCGGACGGTGTCGCTCGGCTCGATCCTGGGGCCCGAGTTCGCCGCCGCGCCGGCGCTGCTGTTCGGCCCCGACCAGTTCCACCCCTCGGCCGACGGTTATGCCTCGCTTGCCGCAGTGATGCTCCCTTCGGCGATGGCTGCCCTCGGGCTGATCCCCGAGGAGGACGCCGGCCCCGAGGCCCTGCGCGGGGAGGGCGTCCTGCCGATCGCCCGGGCGGCTGTCGAGGCCGCCCGTACCCCAGGGACCGAGCTGGACGGCACCGAGGTCGGTGGCCAGCGCCGAGGAGTGCGTGGGCTCTGGGTCGAGCTGCGGCACCGCCGTCGACACCCGCGCACCGAGACCCATGCCCCCGAGGAGTCGGAGCCCGCGGAGGTCGTCGACCCGACTGCGGCCGACGGCAGCTGAGCGGCTCTACCCCGGGGCGAACGCAATCGACGTCCGCCACCCGGAGGTGACGGACGCCGATCGGAGTTGGCCAGGGATCAGTCCTGGCTGAAGAACGCCAGGATCCGCAGCAGGTTGGTGTAGATCCAGACCAGCGAGACCGTCATCGCGAAGGCCGCGCGCCACGACTCGCGCTCCTCGAGGCCGGCAGCGATGCCGCGCTCGACGAAGTCGAAGTCCATGATCAGCATGAAGACACCGAGGATCAGGCCGGCGAAGGCCGTGACCATGCCGAGGCCGCTGACACCGAAGAGACCGATCTGGGCACCGAACAGGCTCAGCACCATCTCGAGGACGGCCAGGCCGATCATGCCGAAGACCGCGGCGGTGACGAACATCCGGAACTTGCCGCTGACCTTGATGTTGAAGAACTTGTAGGCAGCGAGCGTGCCGGCGAAGGCGGCGAAGGTGCCGATCACGGCGCCCATCACCACGTTGCCCTCGTAGAAGACGTTGAAGTACTTGCTCAGCGCACCCAGGGCGACACCCTCGAGAGCCGCGAACGCCAGCACCAGCGGCGGGCTGATCACGCGCTTGAAGGAGTTCACCATCGAGAGCGCGAAGGCGCCCAGGCTTCCGATCGTCATCGCCGCGATCAGCGGCGACAGGTCGGCCTGCGCGGTGACCTCGGGGGTCAGGATCCAGGTGGCCATCGCGACGACGATCACCACCCCGAGCGAGATGCCGGTCTTCTGCACGACGGAGTCGATGGTCATCCGGTCGGTGTGCTGCTGATAACCGGGAGCGCCGGTCCCCCACTGCGAGGGGTCGGTCATGGTCTGGCCGTAGCCGGCCTGACCGTTGAACTCGGCAGATCGGTTGAACACCGGGTTGTTGCTCTTCATGGTCTCTCCTTGGAGGCCTGGTGGGGTGGCCGTCTCGGGGTTGGTCCACCGCTTGCTGGTGCAAGTGTAGGCGGGCTACATGAAATGAACGTATGGGATGGGCTCCGTGTTCCCACGTGGTGCCCCCGGTGGGGTTCGAACCCACACTGAAAGGTTTTTAAGACCTCTTCCTCTGCCAGTTGGGACACGGGGGCGCGAGAGCGCACACCCTACAAGTAGGTCTTCCGGGCGTGGATCGCGTGGGCGCCGGCCACCCGGTCGAGGAAGAGCAGGCCCTCGCAGTGGTCGATCTCGTGCTGCAGCGCCCGCGCCTCGAAGGCGTTGGCCCGCAGGAAGACCTCCTCACCCGTGCCGGGCAGCTGGGCGCGCACGACCAGGCGCGTCGCGCGCTTCACGTCACCGGTGAAGTCGGGCACGCTCATGCAGCCCTCGCGGGCCTTCTCGTTGCGCGAGGAGTCGACGACCTCGGCGTTGCACAGCACGTAGGTGCCGTGGTGGTCCCTGGTCTTGGGATGCTCGGAGACATCGACGGAGAAGACCTTCACCGACTCCCCCACCTGCGGCGCGGCCAGGCCGACGCAACCGGGCGAGACCCGCATCGTGGCGACCAGGTCGGCGGCGAGCTGGACGATCTCGGGTGAGGTGGGGTCGACCTTCTCGCCGACGGTGGACAGCACCGATGCCGGCGCGGTGACGACCTCCAACTCCCGGCCCTGGACGTCGAGCTCATCGACCGACCAGGTCGCGACGCGCTCGTTCACGCCGTCCGGGATCTCAGCATCGCTCACAGTTCGTCGGCCTCGACCTCGTGCATGCTGACCCCGACGCCCAGCTCGCGCGCGGTCGCCTGGAGCGCGCCACGAAGGGCGTCGACGTCGCACCCGCGGGGCAGGTCGACCTCGGCGGTCAGGACGTAGAGGTCTCCGGCGAGTCGCGTGGTCAGGTCGGTGACGTTGCCGTCGGCCTGCGCGATCTGGGCCACCACGGAGGAGACGATGCCGGACCGGTCGCCGCCGTGGACGCTGAGCACCCAGGAGGTGCCGCGGGCGGCGCTCGGCTCCTCGGCGGGCACCTCGTGCACCGCCACGGTGAGGTCGCCGGCGCTCGTCATCGGCGCGAGGGCCGACTCGATCGCGTCCGCGGACGCATCGCCCGCACTTATCAGGGTCATCGCGAAGTGTCCGCGCAGCAGGGTCATCGTGGAGTCCTCGATGTTGAGGCCCAGCGAAGCCAGGATGCTGGTTGTCTCGGCGATGATCCCGGGGCGGTCGTGGCCGAGGACGGTGATGGCGTGGAAGGTCACGCGGGCAATGATGCCAGTGTCCGTGCGCGAGCCAGCAGCTCGTCTGTCATCGACTCGGTGAGCCGGCCCGTGAAGGTGTTGTGCTGACTGGGGTGGTAGCAGCCGAGAAGGGTGACCCGATCGCCTCCGCCGGGTCGGGTCAGCACCACCTCGGCGCCGTGCCCGAACTTCGGCTTGGGCCGAGGGATCTCCCAGCCGGCCGCGCGAAGGCTGCGCAGGGTCGCATCCCAGCCATAGCCCCCGAGGGCGACGACCACCCGTACGCCGGGCGCCACCAGCTCGATCTCGCGCTGGATCCACGGCGCGCAGGTGTCCCGCTCGACGACAGTGGGCTTGTTGTCCGGCGGGGCACACCGGACGGTGGCCACCATCCGGGCGTCTATCAGTGCCAATCCGTCACCGGCATGCCTGGAGGTCGGCTGGTTGGCGAGCCCGGCCCGGTGCAGGGCAGCGAACAACCAGTCCCCCGACTGGTCGCCGGTGAAGATCCGGCCGGTCCGGTTGCCGCCGTGCGCGGCGGGCGCCAGACCGACGATCAGCACCGACGGGGTCGACGTACCCCACCCGGGGATGGGTCGACCCCAGTAGGGCTGCTCGGCGAAACTCGCGCGCTTGTCGGCGGCCACGTCCTCACGCCAGGTGACCAGGCGCGGGCAGGCGCTGCAGACCGAGATCCGTGCGTCGAGCTCGCCCAGCCCTGCCTCACCGGCCAGACGGCGTACGTCGTCCGGGGTGCGCGCCACCGGGGTCTGCGGCGTGGCCGGGTCGTCCGGCCAGCCGGTCCCGGGAGGGACCGGCGAGCCGAACGACTGGCCGGTGA
>DATCYH010000767.1:0-1566 GCA_036570405.1 Nocardioides sp. | reverse complement strand
CGCCCGCGCGCACGGTTCCGGGGTGCCGGTGGCAGAGGTCGTACGCCGTCTCGGGGTCGACCTGGCCCGGGAGGCCCGCGCCGACGCGGAGGACCGGGCCCGCACCGTCGGGGTCAGGGCGGCCCTGCCGCTGGGTCTGTGCCTGCTGCCGGCCTTCCTGCTCATCGGGATCGTGCCTGTGGTGGTGGCCTCGATGCAGGCGGTGGCCTGGTGACCCGGTTTCCGTCCACAGGACGCAGTGCCGACCCGGTCATCCACAGCTCGTCGGTGACCCGGAGCGGGCGCCTGCAGATCGGCGGATCGTGGTGCTCGTGGCCACGCACGGTGGCCGGAACGGAGGAGAGTCGATGATCGATCGCAGGACGTCCGAGCAGGGCATCACGACAGCTGAATATGCCGTCGGCACGGCTGCAGGCGCCGGCCTGGGCGGTGTGCTCTACCAGTTGGTCACCGGTGGGTTCGGTGACCAGATGCTGCAGCAGATGTTCAATCACGCACTCGGGATGCTCGGCATCGGATGAGACGCCAAGAGCGGGAGAGAGGAGCGGTGACGGCGGAGACGGCGCTCGCCCTCCCGCTCCTGGTGGCGGTCACCCTGGCGATGGTCTGGATGGTCGCGTTCGGGGTGCAGCAGATGAAGGCGACCGATGCGGCTCGGGAGGCTGCCCGGGCAATGGCACGAGGTGAGTCCTCCGCGGACGCCACCGAGCTGGCCCGCCGGGTGGTGCCGGGCGCGCAGGTGTCGGTCAGCGAGTCGGACGGTCGGATCACTGTTGTAGTCGTGGCCGAGGTGGCCTCGCCCGTCGGGCCGTTCTCGCTGGGCGGCTCCACCCGCGGTGAGGCTGTTGCCCTGGTCGAGGAGAGCGAAACAGGACGGGTCGATGTGCCGGCGCCGTGAGCACCCCCGCAGTACGTCCGAGCGCGGCGCCGCGTCGGTGTTCGCGCTCTCGCTGGTGTGCGTGATCCTGTTGTTGGGGATGGCATCGGTCTTCGTCACCGCAACCGCATCGGCCCACCGCACGGCACAGTCCGGTGCCGATCTGGCTGCACTGGCCGGTGCGGCAACGCTCCAGTCCGGCGGGGACCCCTGCGCCGCAGCGGGAGCGAACGCGGGTGCCAACGGGGTTGTCCTGGTCGGATGCCTCGTCGAGGGTGAGGACGTGCTGGTCCGGGTGGAGGTGGCCGGGCCGGAGTTCCTGGGTCATTCCTTCACCACCCGGGGCAATGCGCGGGCCGGA
This sequence comes from Nocardioides sp., assembly GCA_036570405.1. GTDB lineage: Bacteria > Actinomycetota > Actinomycetes > Propionibacteriales > Nocardioidaceae > Nocardioides. The sequence goes on along the minus strand of DATCYH010000767.1, from coordinate 328 downwards.
CCCGGGTGAGCCGTCGAGGGGGCCTCGGGGCACGGTTGGCCGGGTTGGCCGGGTTGGCCGGGGTGGCTGGTGCGGCCGGGGTGGTGGCGTCGCGGGTGTCGGGTTTGCCCGACACCAAGTGTGGTGCTGGCAGGATCGTGGCAGCGGCTCGGAATTCCTAGCGTTGAGGACATGAGCCATTCCCTCGCCGACCAACCCACCGAGATCCTGCAGGCCACCGACGACATGCCCACCCAGTCCGAGCAGAGCAGCCCCGTTGGGCGAGCGTCTGCGCCCCCGCCCGCGGCGACGAATCGGGCGAGATCGGCACCGGTCCCGTGGTGGCGGC
>DATCYH010000766.1:0-13281 GCA_036570405.1 Nocardioides sp. | reverse complement strand
CAGCACCGGGATCGCGACGATGGCCGCGAGCAACGACACCAGTGCGAGCTCTCCGGGCGCCTTCACCGGGCCGAAGCCGATCGCGCCCTTCATGAAGGTGATCATCGGCAACGCATAGTGCACGTCCACCGTCTGGCCCTGCTGGACGTGAACCGGGAGTTCGGCGCGGCCGTACTGCCACATCCACTGGCCGTGCCCGGCGACCAGGTGGTTCCCGGGGACCACGGGCACGACCTGCTGGCCCCGGAACATGGTGACCGGCATGGAGTCGATGGTGATCGTCGGTGGGACCAGGCTCATCCAGACGTTGTGCGAAGCGTGCACCCGGATGAAGCCGGGCGGTGGGAGCTGGCCCGGAAACTGGGCCGGAAACTGGGGCGGCCCGCCGTGGGGAGGCGGCCCCATGCCCGTCACAGGATCTCCCCGGGAGCGTAGGCGGCGGCCGCGGGGTGCTTCTCCACCAGCTCCGCGACCCGGCGTACGACGCTCTGCACCTGGTCAACGGCTGCCCCGGTGAACGCGATCGGCTCGGCGACCAAAGCGTCGATCTGGGCCCTGGAGAGGCCGAGCCGCTCGTCGGCGGCGAGCCGGTCGAAGAGGTCGTTGACCGCGAGGCCCTGGCGCATCTCGAGTGCGACGCCGACCGCGTTCTCCTTGATCGCCTCGTGCGCAGCCTCACGACCCACCCCGTTGCGGACCGCGGACATCAACACCTTGGTGGTGGCCAGGAAAGGCAGGTAGCGGTCCAGCTCACGCTGGATCACCGCCGGGAACGCGCCGAACTCGTCGAGGACGGTGAGGAAGGTCTGGAAGAGACCGTCGGCGGCGAAGAACGCGTCCGGCAGGGCGACGCGGCGTACGACGGAGCAGGAGACGTCGCCCTCGTTCCACTGGTCGCCGGCAAGCTCGCTGACCATGGAGAGGTGACCGCGGAGGATCACGGCGAGGCCGTTGACCCGCTCGCACGAGCGGGTGTTCATCTTGTGCGGCATCGCCGAGGAGCCGACCTGGCCCTCCTTGAAGCCCTCGGTGACCAGCTCGATGCCAGCCATCAGGCGGATCGTGGTGGCCAGGTTCGAGGGGCCGGAGACGAGCTGGACCAGCGCGGAGACGGCGTCGAAGTCGAGCGAGCGCGGATAGACCTGGCCGACGCTGGTCAGCACGTTGTCGAAGCCGAGGTGCGCGGCGACCCGGGACTCGAGCTCGGCCAGCTTGGCGGTGTCGCCGTCGAGCAGGTCGAGCATGTCCTGGGCGGTCCCGACCGGGCCCTTGATGCCGCGCAACGGATACCGCGCGATCAGGTCCTCGACCCGGGCCACGCCGGTGAGCATCTCGTCGGCGATCGTCGCAAAGCGCTTGCCGAGCGTGGTGGCCTGGGCGGCGACGTTGTGCGAACGACCCGCCATCACGGTGGCCTCGTGCTCGGTGGCCAGGCGGCCGAGGCGGGCCAGGGCGGCCACGGCGCGGTCGCGGATCACGGTGAGGGACTGCAGGACCTGAAGCTGCTCGACGTTCTCGGTCAGGTCGCGCGAGGTCATCCCCTTGTGGATGTGCTCGTGGCCAGCGAGCGCGCAGAACTCCTCGATGCGCGCCTTCACGTCGTGGCGGGTGACCCGTTCGCGAGCGGCGATCGAGGCGAGATCGACGCTCTCCTCGCCACCGTCGACGACGCGCTGGTAGTCCTCGATGACGCCGTCGGGGACGTCGATGCCGAGATCCTTCTGGGCGCGGAGCACGGCGACCCAGAGCTGACGCTCCAGGACGATCTTGTGTTCGGGCGACCAGATCGCGGCGAGGTCGGCGGCGGCATAGCGGGTGGCGAGGACGTTGGGAACGGTCACGCTGGGGATTCTCCCATCCCGGCACCAGCGGCCCTCACACGTCCCACCCACCGCCGCAGCCGGGGTGATCGCGATCGATCACCCCGGCTCGCGCTCAGTAGGACTTCGGCAGACCCAGCGAGTGCATCGCCACGAAGTTGAGGATCATCTCGCGGGAGACCGGAGCGATCCTGCCCAACCGGGCGGCGACCAGCATGTTGCCCAGCCCGTATTCCTCGGTCAGGCCGTTGCCGCCATGGGTGTGCACCGCGACGTCGGTGGCGTTGCAGGCCACCTCGCCACCGGCGTACTTGGCCATGTTGGCGTATTCGCCGGCCTCCATGTCGTCACCGGCGTCATAGAGCGCGGCGGCCTTCTGCCACAGCAGTCGCGCCTGCTCGAGCTCGATCTTGATCTTCGCCAGCGGGTGCGCGATGCCCTGGTGGGCACCGATCGCCTGGTCCTTCCAGACCGAGCGCTCCTTGGCATAGGCCACGGCCTTGTCCAGCGCGAAGCGAGCCATCCCGCACGAGAAGGCACCACCCATGATCCGCTCGGGGTTGAGACCGGCGAAGAGCTGCCACAGTCCGCCGTCCTCGTCACCCACCAACGCGTCCGCCGGCACGCGCACGTTGTCGAGGAACAGCGTGAACTGCTTCTCGGGCGCCTGCCACGACATCGGGATGACCTGCTTCTCGAAGCCCTCGGCATCGGTCGGCACCACGAACAACGCCGGCTTCAGCTTGCCGGTCTTCGCGTCCTCCGTCCGCGAGACGATCAGCACCGACTGCGCCTCGTCGACGCCGGAGATGAAGGTCTTCTGGCCGTTCAGCACCCAGTCGTCGCCGTCGCGGGTGGCGGTGGTGGTGATCTGGTGCGAGTTGGATCCAGCGTCTGCCTCGGTGATCCCGAACGCCATCAGGTGGGTGCCGTCGGCGATGCCCGGCAGCCACTGCTTCTTCTGCTCCTCGGTGCCGCAGCGCATGATGATCGAGCCGCAGATCGCCGGCGAGACCACCATCATCAACAGCGGCGCCCCGGCACCCGCACACTCCTCGAGCACCGCTGCGAGGTCGGCCATGCCGCCACCCCCGCCGCCGTACGCCTCGGCGATGTTGACCCCGAGGAAGCCGTTGCGGCCCATCTCGAGCCACATGTCGGTCATCTTGCCGTCCTCGCGGGCCTGCTTGGCGACGTACTCGTGGCCATACTTGCTGGCAAGCTTCTTCACCGACTCCCGGAGCGCGACGCGCTCCTCGGGCTCGCTGAACATGGTCTGTGCTGCGGTCATGCGTCTGCTCCTTCGGTGGACAGGCTCTCGGTGGGTTCGACGACGGCGAGCACGGCGCCCGCCTCAACCTGGTCGCCGGTGCGTGCTGGGAGTTCGGTGACGGTTCCGGCGTAGGGCGCGGAGACCGTGTGCTGCATCTTCATCGCCTCCATCACGATGATCGGCTGGCCCTCGGCGACGGTGTCCCCGGGCGCTGCGTGCACGGCAATGACGCTCCCGGGCATCGGCGCGAGCAGCGATCCCTCGGCCACCAGGTCGGCGGGATCGACGAAGCGAGGCACGACGCGCAGGCTCACCGACCCCATCGGGCCGTCGACGTGGACGTGGTCCTCGGTGACCACGCCGTGGAACGTCGTCGAGATCCCGCCTGTCCGCAGCTGCACGGCATACGGCGAGGCCTCGAGCACCTCGATGTCCACGTCTGCCGAGGCCGGGACGGGGCCGTTGCGTCCGGCCAGCCACTCGACGACGTACTCCTGATCGCCGATGCCGAAGATGGTGCGCTGCGGCTGGGAGACCACGTTGCGCCAGCCGGTCGGGATCCGTTGCTGCACCGTGCGCCGTGCTGCGACGTGCTCTGCACGCAGCACCACTGCGGCGAAGTGCGTGGTGGCGTCCGGCTCACCGAGGCCGGCCGCCTGGACGCCCGGCTGGCGATCGAAGAAGTCGGTGCTGACATCCCCGGCGCGGAATGCCTCGTCGGTGAGGGTGGCGACGAGCATGTCTCGGTTGGTGACGACGCCGTGCAACCGCGCTCGGCGCAGGGCACCGGCGAGCATCCGTGCGGCCTCGGTGCGGGTGGGGGCCCAGGCGATCACCTTGGCCAGCATCGCGTCGTAGTGCGTGGACACGTCGTTGCCCGCGGCGAAGCCCGAGTCGACCCGGATCCCTGCTCGCGGGGAGCGTGCGAACGTGGTCGCGCCCGGGATCTCGAAGCTGGTCAGGTGCCCGCTCTGCGGCTGCCAGCCCTGTGCCGGGTCCTCGGCATAGAGCCGCACCTCGATGGCATGACCGGCAGGGTCTGCCGCGCTCGGCACGGCACCGCCCTCGGCGACCGCGATCTGCAGCGCCACGAGGTCGACGTCGAAGATCGCCTCGGTCACCGGGTGCTCGACCTGCAGGCGGGTGTTCATCTCGAGGAAGAAGAACCGCTCCCGGTCGGGGTCATAGAGGAACTCGACGGTCCCGGCGCCGAGGTAGTCGATCGCCTTGGCGGCACTGCGCGCGGCCTCGTGCATCTCGGCGACGACGGCGGCGTCGATGTCCGGCGCCGGCGCCTCCTCGACGACCTTCTGGTGCCGGCGCTGGATGGAGCAGTCGCGCTCACCGAAGACGGTCACCTCGCCGAACCGGTCGCCGACGACCTGGACCTCGACGTGGCGGCTGTGCGCGATGTAGGGCTCCACGAAGACGGTGCCGTCGCCGAAGGCCGACTCGGCCTCCGCCCGTGCGGTCGCGATCTCGCCGGGGAGCTCAGCCAGGGTGCGAACAATGCGCATGCCGCGCCCACCACCACCGGCGGACGCCTTGACCAGCAGCGGCAGGTCGTCCTGCGTCGCGGTCTCGACGGTGAGGTCCGCCAGGACTGGTACGCCGGCGGCGGCCATCAGCTTCTTGGACTCGATCTTGGAGCCCATCGACACGATCGACTCCGGTGCCGGACCGACCCAGGTCAGGCCGGCCTCGATCACGGCGCGGGCGAAGTCGGCGTTCTCCGACAGGAAGCCATAGCCGGGGTGGATCGCGTCCGCGCCGGTGCGTCGAGCGGCTTCGAGGACGAGGTCGGCACGCAGGTAGGTCTCCGCGGGGCTGTTGCCCCGCAGGCGTACGGCGGCGTCTGCCTCCTGCACGAACGGCATCTCGGCGTCGGCGTCGGAGTGGACGACGACGGTCTCGATGCCGAGGTCGCGGCAGGTGCGCAGGACGCGGCGGGCGATCTCGCCACGGTTGGCGACGAGCAGTCTCGTGATCACAGCCGGAACACCCCGAAGTTCATCTCGCCCTCGATGGGCTGGTTGTTGATGACGGACAGGCAGATGCCCAGGACGGTGCGGGTGTCGCGCGGGTCCAGGACGCCGTCGTCATAGACCATCCCGGAGAGGAAGTAGGGCAGCGACTGCTCCTCGACCATCCCCTCGACCATCTCCTTGACGGCGACGAATCCGTCGGCGTCGAAGACCTGGCCCTTCTTCTCCGCGGACTCGCGGGCGACGATCTCGAGCACACCGGCCAACTGCTGCGGCCCCATCACCGCGGACTTCGCGCTGGGCCAGGTGAACAGGAACCGTGGGTCGTAGGCGCGACCGTTCATCCCATAGTTCCCGGCGCCGTAGGAGGCGCCCATGATCACGGTCAGGTGCGGCACCTTGGAGTTGGAGACCGCGTTGATCATCTGGGCGCCGTGCTTGATGATCCCGCCCTGCTCATAGTCCTTGCCGACCATGTAGCCGGTGGTGTTGTGCAGGAACAGCAGCGGGGTGTCCTTCTGGTTCGCCAGCTGGATGAACTGGGCGGCCTTCTGGGCCTCCTCGCTCATCAAGACACCACGGGCGTTGGCCAGGATGCCGATCGGCTGGCCGTGCAGGCTGGCCCACCCCACACACAGGGACGTCCCATAGAGCGGCTTGAACTCGTCGAAGGCGACCCCGTTGTCCGGCGCGGTCCCGTCGACGATCCGCAGGATCGCCTCGCGCGGGTCGAACGGCTCCTTGAGGTCGGTGGGGATCAGGTCGAGCAGGTCGTCCGGATCCAGGTCGGGCTCGGCGTACGTCGCGACGTCAGGGGCGAGTCCCCGCTTGCGCCAGTTGAGCCTGGCCACCACACGTCGGGCGATCCTGATCGCGTCGCGCTCGTCGACGGCCAGGAAGTCGGAGGACCCGGAGATCCGCGAGTGCATCTCGGCGCCCCCGAGCGACTCGTCGTCGGTCTCCTCACCGGTCGCCATCTTGACCAGCGGTGGACCGGCGAGGAAGACCTTGGCCTGCTCCTTGACCATGATCACGTAGTCGCTCATCCCCGGCACGTAAGCACCGCCGGCCGTCGAGTTGCCGAAGACCACGGAGACGGTGGGGACCTTGCGGGCCGAGGACCGGGTGAGATCGCGGAAGCCGCGGCCACCGGGGATGAAGATCTCGCTCTGCGTCGGGAGGTCGGCGCCACCGGACTCGGTGAGGTTCACTGTCGGCAGGTTGTTCTGGGCCGCGATGTCGGCGGCACGGAAGTTCTTCTTCACCGACCAGGGGTTGAGGGCTCCGCCCTTCACGGTCGGGTCGTTGGCCACGATCATGCACTCGACGCCTTCGACCACGCCGATGCCGGTGACGATGCTGGCGCCGACCGCGAAGTCCTTGCCCCATCCGGCCAGTGGCATCAGCTCGAGGAAGGCCGACCCCTCGTCCACGAGCAGCTCGATGCGCTCGCGGGCGGTGAGCTTGCCTCGCTCCTTGTGCCGGGCGATGTATTTCCCGCCGGCCCCCACCGCCTTGGCCTGCTCGGCGTGGAGCTCGTCGATCTTGGCGAGCATGGAGTCCCGCCGGCTTTCGGGTGCCGTGTCCACCGTCATCTCTCCAGCACCTCCTTCATCCTGGTCAGGGTGGTGCGCATCCCGCGCTCGTTGGTCCGGCCACGCAGTCGGCCCAGGACCAGCCAATAGGCGCGCAGGTACCACGCCGGGGTGAGTCGGAAGTACTCCGTGACCAGTGAGCCACTTCCGGACGGTGCGATCCGATAACCCCAGTTGTTGACCGGGTTCTTGTCCAGGCCGACGGAGAACTCGAACTGTGCCTTCCCGTCGGTCCCCGGCTCCTCGCACCTGGTCACGGTGCAGGGGGTCCAATAGGTCGGCCCGACGCCGTTGCGCTTCACGTGTCCCTTGAACCGGGCCCCGACCGCGGGACCCGTGGCGCCGTGCGTCCACTTCGCCTCGAAGGTCTCCGGGGAGAACTCCCCGATCCGGGTCACGTCGCTGACCAGCGCCCAGATCTTCTCCGGCGGTGCCTCGATCTGCACGGACACCTCACCGCCGAGCGGCTTGATGATCTCCATCGTGTCCTCCTTCAGCTCGTATTGCCGAGCAGTCGTGCGGTTGCGGACGGTCTGATTGCGCCAACTGATGTGTTGGGGGTTTCGGGTTGGGTCAACTGATGCTTTGGGAGGGCCGGTCGCGGTAACTGATGCTTTGGGAGGGCGGTCCGGACTAACTGATGCTTCGGGAGGACCGCTCGCGGTAACTGATGCCTTGGGAGGGCCGGTCGCGGTAACTGATGCTTCGGGAGACCAAATCGGGCTGAATCAGCCCCCAACCCATCAGTTAGTCCAGCCCGGCCCACCAACCCATCAGTTAGCCGACCCAGAGCCCCCAACCCATCAGTTAGTCCAGCCCGCGCGGAGAACCCATCCCGAGGAGCAGGAACGGCGCTCCTCACAGCAGTCCTTCCTCGATGCTGACCATCCGCGAGCGCACCCATTCGCCAAGGCCCTTGGCCTGCGGGTCGAACCGGGTGGCGGCGGCGACACCGTCCCCGAGCAGCCCGTGGATCACCACGTTCACGCCACCCAGGTTGGGAAGCAGGAAGACCTCCACCTCGAGGTCGGCCGCCTCCGGGACCAGCTCGCGCACCTTGCGGGGATTGATCAGCTTGCTCAACCAGGTCACGCGTTCGGCCCGCTTGGGCGAACCGTCGTTGACCACCCACAGACCGAGGTTGGCGTTGCCGCCCTTGTCTCCGGACCGGGCGTGGACGAAGGTGCCCAACGGCAGACGACGGGTGAGGTTGTCGGACGGGGACGGATAGGGCGAGGGCCGACCGCCCGGCTCTGACTCCCGATCGAGGAACGCCACCGGGTCCGCCACGACCTCGCGGCGACCGTCGGAGTGGACGACGGTGTGGGCGACGACCGCGCGATCGACGTATTCGGCGCGATAGATCCCGAACGGGGTCGGGCTCGGCGGCGGACCGGTCATCGTGAAGCCCGGGTAGGAGGCAAGCGCCAGCTCGACCGCGGCGGCCGTGAACGACTTGCCGACCGGTCCGGCCCCGGGGTCCTTGACGGTGACCCGGAACAGGCAGGAGGCGGCCTCCTCTGTCTCAGCGTCGCTGCGCGGCTGCGAGGTCTGCGACCAGGTGACCTCGGCCGGAGGGTTCTTCGCAAGTGCGGCATCCATCTGCATCCGCACCCAGTCGGCCTTGGCTTCGATGTCGAGGCCGGTGAGGACGAACTCCATGGTGTTGCGGAACCCGCCGAGCTCGTTGACGCAGACCTTCAGCTGCGACGGCGGCGCCTCGCCGCGCACCCCGGTGATGGCAACCCGGTCCGGTCCCGCCTGCTCGAGCTGGATCGTGTCGAGCAGCGTGGTGACGTCGGGGTTGAGGTAGCGCGTCGACTGGATCTCATAGACCAGTTGCGCGGTGACGGTGTCGATGGTCACCGCGCCACCGGTCTGGTCGTGCTTGGTGATCACGCACGCTCCGTCGGCGGCGACCTCGGCGATCGGGAAGCCCAGCGGCTCGAGTGCGCTGCCCATCGCGCCACTGGCGATCAGACTGCGGAACCCGGAGAAGTTGCCGCCCGTCGCCTGCGTCCCGCACTCGATCACGTGTCCCGCGACGACCGCACCGGCGAGGGCGTCGTACGCCGTCTCGTCCCACCCGTGATGGGCAATGGCCGGGCCGACCACGACGGAGGCGTCGGTGACCCGTCCGGTGACCACGATGTCGGCGCCCTGCTCAAGGGCACGGGCGATGCCGAAGCCACCGAGGTAGGCGTTGGCGGTGAGCGCGTTGCTGCCGAGGTGTTCGAGGCCCGAGCCGCGCAGGTCATCGCCCTCGACGTGCGCGACGGCGGCGTCGAGACCCAGGCCACGGGCCACCTCGCGGAGCCGGTCGGCCAGTCCGGCGGGGTTCAGTCCGCCGGCGTTGCTGACGATCTTCACTCCACGCTCGAGCGCGAGGCCCAGCGTGTCCTCGACCTGACGCACGAAGGTGCGCGCATAGCCGAGCGAAGGGTCCTTCATCGTGTCCTTGCCGAGGATGAGCATGGTCAACTCGGCCAGGTAGTCACCGGTCAGGACATCGAGCTGGCCGCCCTCGAGCATCTCCCGCATCGCGGAGAGCCGGTCGCCATAGAAGCCGGAGCAGTTCCCGATCCGTACGACGCTCATCTGCGCGCCTCCCGGCCGGTGCCCGGGTTTCCCGCGAAGCACTGGGCAATGCCGAGCCACGTCTCGGCGTCCGTCCCGACGGCGACGAGGTCCGTGTCGGCCCGGTTGATGCGCTGGGTGACGAGCAGGCAGAAGTCGTGGGCCGAGCCGGTCACGCGTTGCGCCGCGTCCACCGGGCCGTAGGTCCACAGTGCGCCACTCGGCGAGGTCAGCTCGATCCGGAACTCGTCGGCCGGCGGCGCCAGCTCGTTGGCGGCGAAGGAGAAGTTGCGGGTACGGACCCCGATATGGGCCACGTGCCCGATCCGATCGGTCGGAGCAACCGTGACACCGAGCGCCTCGAAGACGTCCAGGGAGTGCGCCCAGGTCTCCATGAAGCGGGCGGTGGCCATCGACGTCGGGGACATCGGCGGGCCGAACCACGGGATCTTCTGACCTTCGGGGACGGCACCGAGGGCTTGGTGGAGTGCCTTGCGGCCGGTGCGCCACCGCTCGAGCAGCTCGGCGGCCGGGGCCTTGCCGCCCTCGAGGGCTGCGGTGTCGACGACGTGTTCGGGGTCCGCGATCGCCTCGAACACCAGGTTGTCCCAGGGCTCCTTCTCGCCATGCACCCAGGCACAGGCGGCCACGGATGCCTCGTCGGTCCAGGCCAGGTGCGCGACCTGGGTGGCGATGTCCCAGCCCGCTGCCGGGGTCGGTTGCCGCCAGGCGTCCTCGGGCAGGCCCGAGACGTGCTGGTCGAGCTCGTTGCTCTGGGCGTCGAGGTCTGCGAGGACCCCATCGAGGACTGCGTTCACGGCTGCTCCTTCGTCGAGTGGTCACGAGATGACGGTTGAGCGGCAAGCACGGCGTCCAGCCGGTCTGCCCAACGGTCGAGGATCCGAGCGCGACGGCGAGTGTCGTCGGAGATGGTGTTGGCCAGGCCGAGGCCACGCACCAGGTCGAGGGTGGCCTGGACCAGCTCGCGGTTGCCGGGAACCTCCTCGTCGATGCCGAGCAACTCCACGGTGAGCCGGTGCGCCTCGCGCCCGACCCGCTGCTCGAGCGGACCCACTGCGGCCAGCAGGGCGGGATCGGTGCGTGCGGCGACCCAGAGCTCCAGGGCCGCGGAGAACACCGGGCTGGCGAAGTGGTCGCCGAGCATCTGCAGGACCGCGCGAGTACGCCGTACGCCGTGCGGCATCGTCGCCGCCGCAGCCTCGAGGTCACTGCCGCGGATCTGCGTGACGTGCTCGACCGCGGCCAGGACGAGGTCGTTCTTGGTCGGGAAGTGGTGCAGCTGAGCGCCGCGACTGACGCCGGCACGCTGGGAGACCAGCGTCGTGGAGGTGCGGGCGAAGCCGACCTCGACCAGGCACTCGACCGTGGCCTCGAGGAGGCGCTGGCGCATGACGCGGGTGCGCTCCTCCTGGGGGACGCGGGTCGGGGTGCTCACGGCCACCACTCTGGCGCGCCGAGAACAAACAGTCAAGCCTGCTTTTTAGTTATGGGACGGTGTCCGTCTCGTCCGAGGCCGAGCTCAGGCGGCTTCCTCGCGCCGACGGCGCAGGTGCATCCGCGCCGGGAGCAGGACACCCAGCCCGAGTAGCATGACCGCCGCGACGATCCCGACCAGGATCTCGTCCGACGGGAGCGAGAAGCCGGTCTGGGTCTGCGGCGGAAGGCCGGTGTATGCCGTGTCCTCCTCGTCGGCGCCCGACTCCACCCCGGGCGCCAACGGCACCGGGATCTCGCCATCAGGACTGCCGGTCAACGCCGACCCGGGGCTCAGCAAGGAGCCGAGCGCGGCACGTCCCGGCACGGTGCCGCCGGGTGGCTCCATCCCTGCCGAGCCGCCGGACGCGGGCGGGTCGAACGCCCCGAAGTCAGAGCCTCTGCCGGGGATGGTGGGCAGCCCGAAGGCTCCGTCCCCACCGGTGTCCCCGCCGCCACCTGTTCCACCCGTGCCCCCGGTGCCATCTGTTCCACCCGTGCCCCCGGTGCCGTCACCGGGACCGCCGGTCTCGCCGCCCGGGTCGGGAGCCGGGGTCTCGGCCCTCGCCGTGACCGGGACGCTCGCCACACGCGGGTCGGCACTGCTGGGCAGCGCACAGGCGAGGTTGCGGGACCGGGTCATCCCATCCATCGCGATCACCGCGTTGAAGGCGACCTTGGCCGACGACGAGTTCGCCGTGTTCGTGGCATAGCCGTTGCCCGGCAGGGACACCTCCAGCGCACCGGTGGCGTTCTCGGGCACGGTCACGTCGTTCAGCGAGATGTCATAGGTGTAGGTCACGGGTGAGCTGAGCCTCTGCTTGTTCGCCGGGACCGAGACCACGATGTTGCGGCTCTCACCGCCGACGGAGACCACCAGGGACATCGTCGAGGAGGAGAGGGTGGCGTTGGCGGCGAACGAGGCCCGCGCCTCACGGCGTACGTCCTCGGGGAGCTTGACGCGCAGCGTGCCGGTCGCCGTCGCGGTGTCGCCGGCCGTGACCGAGTCGGGGACCGAGAGGTCGACCTGCACGCTGACGTCGGTGCTCCGGTCGATTCCACCGCTGAGCTGGCACGCGTAGCTCGCGCTGCCCGACCCGGTGGCAGCATGCGCCGCCGGGAGCACGCCGAGCGCACCGAACGCACCGAGGGGTACGGCGAGGGCCGCGACCGCGGCGCCGGTGATCATCCGATTTCTCATCACATCTCCTCTGCCAGCACGCGGGCCGGTCGGACGTAGGAAGGGCGGTCCATGGCGGTTGCGGACACGATGCGCAGGGCGATCAGGACGAGCGGGACCAGCACCACGATCGGCAGCCACGGCAACGACAGTTCAGTCGTCACACCGAGACCGGCCGCGACCGCGCGGGTGGTGAGGACGGCCAGGGCGGCGCCGAGTGGCAGCCCGACCAGCACACCGACGACGCCGGTCAGCAGGACCCGGAGCATCAGCAGGCGCCGCAGGCCAGGTCGTTCGAGCCCCAGAGCACGCAACAGGGCCTGCTCGCGCAGGCGCTCCCGCACCCCGAGCCAGCCGGCCAGGAGCATCCCGGCCACCGCGACCAGCACCGTGAGCAGCAGCAGACCGGCTGAGGCTGCGCTGACCAGGCCCACGGCAGCGGCGATGCTCAGGTCGACGGGCACGGCACCGCCGACGGCCACCACCTCCGCGGCACCGACAGCCACGTTGCCGCCACGTGGTGATGCTCCGTTCGCGAGCTCGCCGGACTGCAGCACGATCCCGGTGACCTCTTCGAGCACCCGACTGCGATCGGCGCCGGGATCCAGGGAGAGCCACGCCATCCGCATGTCGTTGAACTCGGTGACCTGGAAGACCGGATCGGCACTGGCCACGCTGGGCAGGTCGAGTCCTTCGACGTGGACCACCCGGAAGCCCGCCAGGGTGCGGTCCGGACCCTTGAGCGAGACCTTCGCGCCCTCGACGAAGGGCGAGTCCGGTGAGGCCGGGAGATAGATCCGGTCCTCCTCGATGGCGCGCACCGGGAAGTCGCCCGGGAGGCTGCGGTCGAGCTCGGCGACGTCCCCGGCGACGGTGCCGCCGGTGAACCTGGCCCGGGTGCCGTCGGCTCCGCGACCGATGATGCTCACCTTCTGGCCGAACGGCACCGGGGTCACCTGGTCCACCCCGTCGACGTCGGCCAGGGCGTCGAGGGTGTCCTGCCCGAGCGGCACGGAAGCGGTCGGTGAGCCGAGCACGAGGTCCGCCTGGCCGGTGGCACTCAGCCGGGAGGTCGCCGATTCGTTGACCGAACCGACCGCCAGCCACGAGAAGGCGACCAGGGCGAAGACCAGCACGGCCGGGAGCACCTCACCGACGGTGCGGCCCGGCTGCTCGACCATCCAGCCGGCCGCGAGGGTACGACCCGCGTCGCGGCGTACGAACCCGAGTCGTTGCAGGACCGTGGCGAGGCGAGTGATGAGCAGGGGCAGGAGCAGCGCCACCCCGAGCAGGAGCATCACGGCCGCGACGACCAGGGCGGTCGCTGCAGCGGCGTCGACCAGCAGGAACCCGGCCC
>DATCYH010000765.1:0-6778 GCA_036570405.1 Nocardioides sp. | reverse complement strand
GACCGACGAGACGACTGAGGCTGCTGACATGGCGTACTCCTCTCGTGGACGACTAGACCGTCAGATACCCGCCGTCCACCGGCAGCACGACTCCCGTCACGTACGCGGCAGCAGGCGAGGCCAGGAAGACGTAGGCATCGGACACGTCCGCAGGTGTCCCCCACCGGTGGATCGGAAGACGTGACATGACCGCGGCGGAGGCGTCCGGGTCCGCCTGCAGACCCTTCGACAGCGGGGTGTCGATCCAGCCGGGGGCGATCGCGTTGACCCGGATCCCCTCCCCGGCGTACTCCGCGGCCAGCGAGCGCGTGAGCTGGGCGATCCCGCCCTTGCTGGCACTGTAGGCCGGCCGGTCGGCGGCGCCGAAGTAGCTGTACATCGAGGCCGTCGTCACGACCGAGCCACGGCTCTGTGCCAGGAGCGGCCGAGCCGCTTCGGCCACCCGCATCGTCGCTCCGAGGTTGACCGCCAGCACCTGGGCGAAGACCTCGAGGTCGTACTCGTCGCGATCGCGGCTGATCCCCGCACAGCACAACAGGACATCGAGGGCGGGCACGCCAGACATGAACGCGGACACCGACTCGGCATCGGTCACGTCCAGCTCCACCACGCGTACGCGCTCATGCACCGGAACATTTGGACTTCGGGCACCCAGTCCCACGGCCAGGACGTCAGCCCCGAGCTCGGCGAAACGAAGGGCTGCTCCAGCACCGATCCCCGACGTCCCTCCCGTCACCAGAACTGTCCGGCCCTCGAACAGGTTGCTCTGCCAGCTCATGGTCGTTTCTCTCTCTCGCAGTGGATCAGTGTCTTGATGCCGTCGCCAGGGTCCGACACCATCCGCATCAGGGCGTCCGGTCCCTCGTCCAGCCCCACGACATCGGTCACCAGCGCGGCCAGGTACAGCCGCCCCTCTGCGCACATCTGGATGAGCTCGTCATGGCAGTCGCGGTATCCGACGCTGGTTGTGATCGTCTGCTCGTTGTTGAGCATGCGAAATGCAGGGACCACGAGCTCGTCGACGAGCCCCAGGAGGAGGAGCTCTCCCCCGGGCCGCAGTCCGGCGAGCGCCAGGTCGAACGTCCTTTGGCTTCCGACCACGTCGAACGCAACGTGGACGCCGGTCCCGTCCGTTGCCTGGCCCACCGCGCTGGGGATGTCGTCGTCGGGCGAGAGGACGAGGTGGGCACCCATCTTGGCGGCGAGCTCGCGGCGAGCAGAACGAGGATCGACGCCGATCACGTTGGCGGCGCCCTTCTCACGCAGAAGTGCACACACGAGAAGTCCCACCGACCCCAGCCCCACGACGAGAAGCACCTGGCCCGCGGCGAACGTGGACCGACGGATGCCATGCAACGCGACCGCCGCCGGCTCGAGGACGGCAGCCGCGGCCAGATCGAAGCCGTCGGGCAGCGCTCGCACCATGTACGCGGGCACGACGGCGTACTCGGCCATTCCACCGTCGCCCATGAGACCGGCGAAGCCGGATCCCGCGCACACCTCGTAACGACCCTCCCCGCAGGCGGTGCACGTCCCACAGCGGTAGTTCGGCTCGACCGCGACACGGGCGCCGAGCGGCAACTCGTCCACGCCGTTCCCCACCGCGACCACCGTGCCGGAGAACTCGTGTCCTAAGGTGATCGGCGCCATCGTTCCCGACAGCGCGGGCGCGGTGTCCACTGGAATGGCGTGCGGGCCGTCGGCGATCTCGTGCAGATCGCTCCCGCACACGCCGCAGTAGGCGACCGCCACCAACACCTCACCGTCGCCGGGCGGCGAGATGTCGACCGTCTCCAGCCGGACATCACCGGCTGCGTGCCAGCGGACCGCGCGCGCTGTCGTCATGGTGGCCTGGGTCCTGAGCTTCGGACGCTCAGCGAATCAGGGTGTCGACGTAGTCAGCGCCGATCCCCACCTTGTCGTAGTGCTCCCGGCACAGAGCCAGGTAGTCGTGCACGTCGAAGTGCCCGTCGCTGTTGCCGTCCTCGTCGAGCCAGATCAACGGACCGGTCACCACGAAGAAGCAGCGCATCGGCTCATCCGACTCGTACGCCACGAGGGTGTGCCCCTCCCCCGGGGTCTCGTAGACGAACGACCCTTCGGTCGCTGTCCACGGCTGCTCGAGGTATCCCCACTTGCCGCTGATCGTGTAGGCGAACACCTCATGCGGGTGGTAGTGCCGGTTGACCAGGCCAGCGGACTTGGCCCACAGGACATCGGCCCAACGGTTGTCGCGAGGAGAGATCCACAGGGGGCGGGAAGCAACGGTGTCACTGAAAGGGACGTAGTAGCGCTCGTCCTCGACCGGCGCGAACTGGTGGAAGACCTCCGGCTGGGCGTCGGGCTTGAGGGCATTCTCGATCGGGTTGAGGTCGCGCCAGAATTCCGAACCAGATGTTTCAGGCATGATCGTCGTTCCTTTCGAAGTGCGGGCGTCACGCGGTGCGGCGACGTACGCAGTCAACGTGACCGGCGTCACCTGCGTCTTCCACGAATCGGAC
The DNA here is from genome assembly GCA_036570405.1 of Nocardioides sp. Lineage (GTDB taxonomy): Bacteria > Actinomycetota > Actinomycetes > Propionibacteriales > Nocardioidaceae > Nocardioides. The sequence continues at coordinate 4,277 of DATCYH010000765.1, read as the reverse complement.
ATCCGATTTGCCGGTCCTGGACATTGTGATGTCCGCCCGCTTGCACCCACTTGCTGCACCACGCACGGCTGTTGATCGCAGGCGCACGACTTGGCCGGCGGCGCAGACGCCGGCTTCCCGTCCGACTCAGACTCCCCCTGTGTCGCGGGCCGCTCGCCGAGCGGCGAGCCCACGCCTGTCTCGAGGCGCTCCCGCAAACAGGAAGAGGATTGTGATGTCCACACTGCACAAGACGTTGCCAGGGGTGAGCGTTCGCCGGGCCGCGCTGTTGCTGCTGCCGGTGGCTCTCGCCGGGGCCATGATCGCGGTACCACCGGCGACCGCGCAGGCACCGAGTCCGGTCGCTGTGCCCGCCGCAACCCTGTCGGAGGTCAACGTTCCTGGGACATCGCCGATGTCGGCGACGGCCGTTGACCTCGCGGCCGCCGGCTACACCGCTCGCGAGTTCTACGCGGAAGGCCAAGCCAACCGCTACGCCGGCGCGACCACCGGCACCCTGACGACCGCCTCCGTACTGGACGTCGGCAACCCCTATCGCACGCGTGTCATGGTGCGCTACCCGAAGGCCGACAAGTTCAACGGAACGTTGGCCGTAGAGTGGACCAACGTCACCATCGGGGTCGACTTCGAGTTCGCTGCCGCCGAGGCCTCGGAGTACCTCCTCCGTGAGGGATACGCGGTCGCGGTCGTCTCCGCGCAGCGCGTCGGTGTCGAGCGGCTCAAGACCTGGAGCCCCGCGCGCTACGCCGGACTCTCGGTAGACGTCAACAAGTGCGGCGACGGCGGGACGTCGCTGTGCCCCGGAGACCCGCTGTCGTACGACATCTTCGCGCAGGTCACCCAGGCGCTGAAGGGCAACGTCGGTGGCGCGGCCGCGCCGATGCCGGGCCTGAAGGTCAAGGACGCGATCGCCATCGGTCAGTCCCAGTCGGCCGGCCGACTGGCGGTCTACTACAACACCGTCCAGCCGCTGCACGACGTCTTCGACGGCTTCGCGCTGTGGGACCGTTCGGGCCAGCTCCGATCCGATCTGACCGTCCCGGCGATCGGCGTCGCCTCCGAAGGACTCGGCGGCTCGTTCGGTGGCGCGCGATGGACGACGTCTGAGTACACGCGCAAGTGGGACATCGCCGGCGCGACGCACGCCTCGCTCTACGGCGCCGAGTACATCGAGGCGATCGCACAGCGCGATCAGTCGATCCAGGCACCCAACGGCCAACCCATCACCTTCTTCCAGTGGATCGAACCCGCCTGCGTCAAGCTGCCGCCCTTCACGACCGTGGACGTGGGTCTGGTCTACAACAAGGCTATCGACTCGGTGCGCACCTGGTCGAGGACCGGCAAGCCCGCCGCCGCATCACGAAGCTTCGTGACCACCGATGCGGGGACCCTCGTACGCGATGCCGACGGCAAGGTGGAAGGCGGGATCCGACTCCCCCAGTTCGTCGTGCCAACGGCTGATCAGGGAGCGCTCAACGGGCCCGCATTCCCCTGCAACGTGTCCGGTTGGCACCGCTACTACTCGGACGCGGAGCTCAAGGCGATGTACAAGACACACCCCCAGTACGTCTCCAAGGTGCGGAAGGTCATGGCCCCGCTGGTATCGGCAGGCTACGTGCTGCCCACGGATGCCTCGGCGGCCATTCGCGACGCTGCCCGCTCGGACGTAGCAAAGTAGTCGACCTACTCAGGTGGATCGACACAGGCCCATGACCGCGACTTCTGCTGGTCATGGGCGTTCGAGTGGTACAGGTAAGAGTTTTGCTGGTCCAGGACTAGGAATGGATCTCTCAGGACAAAAGAAGTCCATACCACCGTTGTCAGGTCGACCGATCTCGACCGATCTCGACCGATCTCGACCGGGTCGTCGTTCCTCGCTCGTCGTGCCGCGGCCTGACGGGAGACGCAAAACGCGAAGGACGAGCCCCCGTGATCGGTGGACGCGTCGGCAACAAAGCCACGACCGCCCCGGACCGCCCGGTCGTACCCGCCCCGCGGCCTCGACCCCGTTTGGCGTCGGTGAGGAAGTTCATCGTCCCGCGGACGTCGTCCACGCCCCAGCGCCCCCAGTTGGAGACACGGGCGACCGTCGTCGCGATCTCGCCTTCGGGATCGCTCCGATCAAGGGAGGGTCGTAGGAGCGATGCGCGTAGGAGAGCGGGATCTGGCGGTCGTTCTCCCCGTGGGCGATGAGCAACGGCTGGGCAGTCCCCTCTTGAGCCACGCCTCATCAGCGGTGCCCGGGGGCTGCAAACCGGAATCGAGCCACATCCGCACGGGCGGGTGGGCAGCCCAAAAGAGAGCGAACCCACCGGACACCTGGACCGAGTCTGGCCGGACGCCGGTCCTACGGGAATCCTCTAGTAGCCCACTATGACGCGGGTGCATTGCGCCCAATGGGGCCGCGGCATCCCGGCCAGCCGCCACGCGGCCACGGGACGAGCTCAAGGTTGGATGATGCGCCGAGCCGCTTCGAGCAGGTCCCGGCGAAATCGGGCCCGTGACGCGTTGCCCGTCTCGTGGCAGACCTCAGAGGTCCCTTCCAGGCTGAGTACATCCCACGACGAGGCAAGACCGAATAGAAGGAGCTCAAGGTTGCGCGCGTCAAACGAGGCGGCGATCTGGCCGTCCTCCCGGGCACGGACCAACTCGTTCATCCAGCCCAAACTCCCAATCCCGTCCGCCGTGGCCGGTCGCTCCAGCTTCTTCCAGGCCGCTAGCCGCATGACGTCCGGATGATCGGCGATGTAGTCGAACAGCGTCCCGACGTACCCGACGACGTCCGCCGGGTCCAACGGGACGGCCTGCAGAACGTCTGTCTGCTGACGAGCGAGCACGGCGTCGAAGAGCCCGACCTTGTCACCGAAGTACGCGTAGATGAGCTGCTTGTTGGCTCCCGCGCTCTGCGCGATCCGCGCGACACGTGCCCCAGCGAGGCCGTGCCGCGCGAACTCCTCGTGGGCTGCGTCGAGAAGCCGACCACGCGTTGCTTGTGAGTCTCGGACCATGTGCGCACTATAGGCGTCGCGGCATCCGCGCTCAGGCGTAGAGCCTCACATCCTGGTGGTGAAGAACGGCGCCAGGTGGTCGACGACCTGGGCGACATAAACGTCCACGTCGTACAGGTCGATGTGTGAGGCACCATCGATGAGCACGAGCTCCTTGGGCTCTCCTGCCGCCGCATGTGCCGCCTCGTTCTGCGCCCGGCTGGCGGACTCGCTCCCGACGATCAGCAGGAGCGGGTGCGGGGCGATCATGCCGATGACGTCGACCGCGTTGAACGTCACCTGCTTCTCGACCGCCCAGGCCAGGACCTTGTTCTCCCAGCGGGGGTGGCCGCCGCGCGCGTCGTCGAAGTAGTAGTTGGGCGACTCGCGGAACACTTCAGGCACTCCGGGGGTCCCCTGCGGAGGAATGACGGGAGTGTACGTCGGCGGCTCGCCCCGGGAGTACGCCTGGCGAGCGGCGGCTGACGTCTCGAGCATCGAGTGGAGAAGCGCCATGTCACCGCCGACCGACCCCTCGAACTCGGCGCGGTTGTTGGTCATTCCGCTGACCGTCGCGACGGCCTTGATCCGGCGATCGGTCGCGGCTGCATACGGCGCGTACCCGCCGCCGCCGCAGATGCCCATGGCCCCGATCCGGCCGGCGTTAACCTCCGGCCGACTGGCCAGCATGCTCACGGCGTTCTTGATGTCCTCGGCCTTGGCGTACGGGTCCTCCAGGAAGCGCGGGTACCCCTCGCTCTCTCCGTAGGTCCTGTGGTCGAAGGCCAGGGCGACGATGCCTCGACGACTCAACGCCTCGGCGTAGATGCCTGCCGTCTGTTCTTTGATCCCGCTGCCGGGCGCAGCGACGACGACCGCCGGCAGACGATCGTCCGGCTGTATGCCGTCGGGGATGTACAGGTGGCCGGCGAGCGTTTTACCTTCACTGAGAAAGCGGATGTCGTGCTTCATGGCGAAACTCCTTCGATCGGACGAATGGTGCTGCTCCGTGTCCTTGGCGGATCACATTCCCAGCATACAACCAACCGGTTGGATACCAAGACCATGACGCCGCCCCGCCGGCCGAGGCGACTCGAGGACGGACGTCGCCGATCTCAGTCGCGGCTGGGGACTCCGAGTCCTTCGCCATCGATGTCTTCGGGGAAGATCATCGCCACCCGCGCGAGCGTGCCGCCGTCGGTCGCAGGGAGGCACACCCCTGACATGTAGGCCGAGTCGTCTGAGGCCAGGAAGAGCGCTACGTTGGCGTTCTCGCGCAGCGTGGGGGGA
>DATCYH010000764.1:0-6998 GCA_036570405.1 Nocardioides sp. | reverse complement strand
CCCGCCCACACGTTGTCGCCGTCCATTCCATAGGCACTCACGTCGGAATAGCCGCCACCGGGGCTGCCGACCAGGACCAGGTCATCGATGTCGATCTCGTGATCGCCCGCAGCATGTCCCGCGGTGGTCGAGCCATAGCTGTGCCCGATCAGGGTGAGATGTGCCGGGTTGTCCGCCCGCGAGGCGCGCAGTCCGTCGATGTCGTTGGCCAGGGTCGCGCCGCCGTCCTCGGCCCGGTGCTCGGTCAGCGTCGCCGGGTCGGTGACTCCGCCGGGGGCGTTGTAGTTGAGCCAGATCATCGAGGCGACCGAATTCTCCCCGTTGCCGTTGAACCGTGCGGCCTCATAGACATTGGTCGCGTCGCGGGTCATTGCCGAGATCCCGTCGATGTCACTGGTGATCCCGGGGACACGGACTGCCAGGTTGTCGGCCGTGTCGAGGTCTCCGATCGAGATCGCCACAGAGCCGCTGTCGGTGCCGTACTTCTCCGGGTCGTACATCCAGAGCTGGATCGGCGGATGCTCCCCGGTGAGCGGATCGACGTACTTCTCGGCCTGTCGCACGGCATCGTCGACGTGCTGCGCGTTGTCGAGCACGGAGGCCTCGTGCGGGCTGATGGTGCCGTCCTCCTGCTTCTCGGTGAGGCCGGCGATCTGTTCGTCCAACAGGATCCGGTTGGCCTCGTCCCGCACGTCGGCGGGGAGGCCGTCCATCCTGCCGATCACCTCGGGAGACTCCACCAGCAGTGCGTGTCGCTCCTCGGCACTGAGGCCTTCCCACCATTCGCGGGCGGCTTCGGGCGACCTGAACAGGGGGCCCATCGGCCCACCGTTCTTCAGCAGAGCATTGCCGGCGAGCGCGGCACTGGCCTCGTTGGCCGCCGCGATGTCGGCCAGGGTCAGGTTCGTGGTGAACGCCTTGTTCATCGTGCGGTCGTTGGCCCGGAGCTCGCGCTTGAGCTTGGCGTGGTCACTCACCAACTCGCTGTAATCGTCGCGCAGCGTCTGAGCGGCATTCTCATAACCGGACCGGGTGATGGGGTGCAGGGGCTCCTCCATCGCCCGGAGTTCGCCGATCAATGACGTGCGCCAGGAGTTTGCGGCGGCGCGGCGTTCGACCAACTGGTCCCGCAACGTCCGCAACTCCTCGAGGACCTGGGCGTGGATCGTCACCGCGCGCGCGACCCGTCGCATCCCCGTCTGGAGCGTGTTCGCGTCGGTCTGCACGGACTCGGCCGAGGTGGCGTAGGCGTCAGCGTCGTCGCCGATCCAGGGACGCGCACCGGGCCTGCTCGCCGTCCAAGCGAAGTCGGCGAGCTCTTCGTAGTCGGAGGCGATGCCATAGAGCGTCTCGGCGAACGCGTCGACCTGCACCGGGTCGCCCTCGACCTCGACGATGGTCTCCGGGCGTGGGTCGGGGAACGAGATGCCGTGGACGGTGACCATCAGTCGTCCCTCTGCGTGTAGCCCTCGCCGACACCGTCGTCGGTGGCCCGCCAGGTCCGCCCCGCGTCACCGAGCCCGTCGGAGATCGTCTCCACCCGGTCACGCATCGTGGTGGTCAGGTCCACCCAGGAGGCCAGGAAGGCGCGTGCCTGTGGTGCCACGTCCGGGCTGAAGCCGGTGGCCTTCTGCTCGTTGGTCTCCGAGCGGGTCGAGGTCATCAGCTCGACCCAGTCGGACCACGAGCGGGACTCAGCCGAGAGTGCGCTCGGGTCGACGTCGATCCCGAGGCCGCCCCCGCCGGTCATCCGCGTGCCTCGCGATCGAGCAGTACGTCGCGGAAGTCGGACTCGAGTCGATAGGGACCTGCGGTGGTGACGATCGCGAGCCACCCGGTGGACACGACGTACATCAGCTTCACGGTCACGCTGTCGCGGCGGGCGCGGAAGCGAGGCATCCCGTCCCGTTCCTCGACGACCTGCCAACCCCGTGCCGTCAGCGTCTCGATCCCCGCCTGGAGGATCTCCGACGCGCCCGAGAGCGACAGCTCGGCAACCGAGAACAGCCGACGGCGACTTACCGCGTCCGGGGCGACCGGCGCCCAGCCCTCGTCGCTGTCCTGGACCACGTCATGCCCCGCCAGCACGCTGCCCAACCACTCGTCCAGAGCGGTCAGGTCCGCATCCGAACGCGCGCGGAAGTCGGGCTCGGTGAGCCGTTCGAGGCCCGCGTCCTCCTCAGCTGGCTCGGCTGCCCGGGGTGGAAGCAGGACGATCGTCGCATCGGGGTGGCGCCGCGCCACGACGCCGAAGAAAGGATCTGCAAGAACTCTGGGATCTGCGGACATGGGAACAGACTTCCGCATTGAGCCCGAGGACAAACCTCGCGCCTGCCGCCCTGTGGATGAGCGCGCTCATGCCAGCAGCTCGACCCGGTTCCCGTGGGCGTCGCGGGTGTGGCATCGCTGATGTCCCTCGAAGGTGTGCCGCTCGGACCAGTCGACCTCGAATCCCAGTCGCAGCAGACGATCGGCCACTTCCTCGAGTTCCGCGACCGAGTCCAGCACCAGCGCAGGGTGCGCCTTGAGCGCCGGCGCGAACGGCTCCTCGACACCGACGTGCAGTTCTGCAACAACCTGTCCCGACGCGTCGTACGAGCGCCACCAGCACCCGCCGCGTCCGGCCAGCGCGGCCGGCTTCGGGACCTCGACCAGACCCAGGCCGTCGCCGTAGAACCGTCGGGCGTCGTCCTCGCCGCCGCGCGGGCAGGCGACCTGCACGTGGTGGAGGCGCATCAGGACTCCGCTCGGTGGGCGACGACGAAGATCCGGCGGAACGGCAGCAGCACGCCACCCTCCCCCTCCGGATAGGCATCCCGCAGGCGGGCCCGGAACTCGTCGACGAACTCCTCACGCAGCCCGGCCGGCAGGGCCTCGATTGTGGGACGGGCGCCGGTCGAGCTGACCCAGTCGAAGACCGCGTCCGGCCCGTGCAGGACGTGGAGGTACGTCGTCTCCCAGGCGTCCACCTCGAAGCCGAGCGGCGCCAGCGCGCGATGGTAGTCGGCCGGGTCGTGCGAGCTGGGCACGGCGACCTCATTGAGATGTACGGCGAACTCCGGTCGGCTCGCGAGATCGGTTCGGATCGTGTGGCTCGGCTCGTCGAAGTTGCCGGGAACCTGGAAGGCGAGCCACTGCCCGGCCCTCGCGGCCAGCTGTGGCAGGAGGTCGAGGTGGGCCTCGACCCACTGCAGGGTCGCGTTGGAGACGACCACGTCGACCGGATCAGCGTCGGCGATCCAGCTGCGCAGGTCACGGACCTCGAAGTCGACGCCCTGCCCGTGCGGCGCCGCCCGGATCATCTCGGGACTGGAGTCGAGCCCCAGGATCTGCGCGCCCGGCCAGCGCGCGGCGAGGGCCACCGTCAGATTGCCCGGCCCGCAGCCCAGGTCGGCCACGGTGCGCGGCCGAACCGCGCCGACCCGTGCCAGGAGGTCGAAGAACGGACGACCGCGCTCGTCGGCATAGGTGAGGTAGTGCGTCGGGTCCCACGTCATCGGACACTCCATTTCTCTTGACATCAAGATACTTCTACCCTGCGCCAAGTCCTATCTCGATGTCAAGATTCTTGATCAGTTAGGATCGAAAGCATGCGGGATGAAGTGGACGACCTCGTCGATGCGTGGGCGCGTGAGCGTGCCGACCTGGACCTGTCCCCCGTCGAGGTGTTCAGCCGGATCAGTCGGCTCTCCAAGCTGCTCGACCTGGCGCGACGCCAGGCCTTCACCACGCACCAGATCGAGCCGTGGGAGTTCGACGTGCTTGCCGCGCTGCGACGTGCCGGCGAACCCTACGAGCTCTCCCCCGGGCGACTGATCCGCGAAACCTTGGTCACCAGCGGCACGATGACCAACCGGGTCGACCGGCTCACCTCGCGGGGGTTCGTCGAACGGCTCCCCGACCCCAACGACCGCCGCGGGGTGCTGGTCCGCCTCACGCCCCAGGGCAAGGACTCCGTGGACAGCGCCTTCGAGGAGCTCCTGGACAGCGAGCGTGATCTGCTCGCAGGATTGCCGCCCGAGGACCGCACCCAGCTCGCCACCCTGCTGCGGGCCCTGATGGCCCCGCTCTCCTGACCCCGTCCGGGTCGGATCACTGGAGGGCTTCGGCAGCCTCGAGCCACTCCATCTCGAGCTCTTCCTTCTCCGCGCGCAGCACGTCGAGCTCCGCCGACAACTCGGCGAGCTTGCCATAGTCCGCGGCGTGCTCGGCGATCTGCGCATTGAGCTTCGCCTCGAGCTCCGCAACCCTGGCCAGCCGCCGGTCGATCCGCTCGATCACCTTCTTCGCGGCCCGCTCCTCTGCGCTCCCGGCCTTCACCTTCGGCGAACCGGCAGACGCCGCGGCGTCGGCGGAGGCACTCCCGGAGGCCGGTGCTGAGTCCGACGAGGTGGGCGCGGCGAGGGTCGCCTCGCGGCGCTCGAGATATTCGTCCACCCCGCGCGGCAGCATCGAGATCTTGCCGTCACCGAGCAGCGCCCACACCGAGTCAGTGACCCGCTCGAGGAAGTAGCGGTCGTGGGAGACCACGATCAGCGTTCCGGGCCAGCTGTCCAGGAAGTCCTCGAGGACGTTGAGGGTGTCGATGTCCAGGTCGTTCGTCGGCTCGTCGAGCAGCAGCACGTTGGGCTCGAGCAACAGCAGCCGAAGCAGTTGGAACCGCCGGCGCTCGCCACCGGAGAGGTCCCCGATCCGTGCGGTCAACCGGTCGCCGGTGAAGCCGAACCGCTCCAGCATCGAGGTCGCGCTGATCTCACCGTCGGCGGTCTTGGTCACCCGCCGGATCGACTCCACTGACGGCAGCACCCGCTCCGCCGGGTCGAGGTCGTCGAGTGCCTGGGTCAGGTGCTGCATCGCGATCGTGCGACCGTGCTTCACCTTCCCGGCCGCGGGAGCCAGGGTGCCGGCCAGCAGGGAGAGCACCGAGGTCTTGCCGGCGCCGTTCACCCCGACGATCCCGATCCGGTCACCCGGGCCGATCCGCCACGTCGCGTGCGAGAGCAGCTTGCGCTCGCCGCGCACAAGGTCGACGTCCTCGACATCGAGGACGTCCTTGCCGAGGCGCTGGGTGGCGAACTTCTGCAGCTCCAGGCGGTCTCGCGGCGGCGGCACGTCCTCCATCAGCTGGTTGGCCGCGTCGATCCGGAACTTCGGCTTCGAGGTCCGCGCCGGAGCACCGCGGCGCAGCCAGGCCAGCTCCTTGCGGACCAGGTTCTGCCGCCGGGCCTCCGAGGCGGACGCCTGGCGTTGCCGCTCGGCCTTGGCCAGCACATAGGCCGCGTAGCCACCCTCGTAGGAGTCCACGACGCCGTCGTGCACCTCCCAGGTGTAGTGACAGATCGCATCGAGGAACCACCGGTCGTGGGTGACCACGACCAGCGCGGACGGGAGCGAGACAAGGTGGCTGGCCAACCAGGCCACCGCCTCGACGTCGAGGTGGTTGGTCGGCTCGTCGAGGATGACCAGGTCGTGCTCGTCGAGCAGCAGCTGGGCCAGGGCACACCGACGCCGCTCCCCGCCGGAGAGTCCGAGCACTGCGCGGTCCAGGGAGACCCCGGCCAGGAGGACCTCGATCACCTCGCGGGTCGTCGAGTCCGCGGCCCACTCGTGGTCGCTCTTGCCACCCAGCACCGCCTCGCGCACGGTGTGGGTGTCGACCAGCTCGTCGCCCTGGTGGAGATAGCCGATCTGCAGCCCGCGCGACTTCGAGACCCGGCCCTCGTCGGGCTCCTCAAGTCCGCTCATCACCTCGAGCAGCGTGGTCTTCCCGTCACCGTTGCGACCGACGATGCCGATCCGCTCACCGCGCGAGATCCCCAGCGAGACCTCCGAGAGCAGCGGACGCACGCCGTACGACTTGGAGACCTTCTCGAGATTGACCAGGTTGCCCATCAGTCCTCCACCACCATGGCGCCGGCGACGGGTCCGTGGGCGGTGAGGACTTCGCCGTACGACGTGAGCTCGGCCGACAGGCTCGCTGCATGGTCGGCGTCGCGCGCCAGGAACAGACAGGTCGGCCCCGAGCCGGAGACCAGCGAGGCCAGGGCACCCGCCTGGATCCCTGCCTGCAACGGCGTCGCCAGGTCCGGGCGCAGCGAGAGCGAGGCCTCCTGGAGGTCGTTGGAGAGCGCGGCCGCCAGGTCGGTCACCGAGCCCGCGGCGAGCGCCTCGAGGAGTGAGTCGGGCAGGGCGGGCTCGGGGCGCGCCAAGCCGTCGTGGATCGCGTCGTGCTCGCGATAGACCTCCGGCGTGGAGAGTCCCTCACCGAAGGTGAGCAGCACCCAGTCGTATCGCCCGGGATCCGGCAGCGCTCTGACGACCTCTCCCCTGCCCAGGCCGGTGGCGGTGCCGCCGACGAGGCAGAACGGGACGTCAGAGCCGAGCTCGGCGGCCAGCTCTGCCAGGTCGGGCCGACGCAGGTCCCACAGTGCGTCACAGGCCACCAGGGCTGCCGCGGCGTCGGCGGAGCCGCCGGCCAGTCCACCGGCCACCGGGATCCCCTTGGCGATGTGGAGGTTCACCGGGTGCGTCACGCCGGAGCGCTCGGCCAACAGTTTCGCGGCGCGAAGGGCCAGGTTGGTCTCGTCGAGAGGAACTTGGTCCACAGCGATGCCGGGCGCGGCCTGGCAGGTCACCGACCAGTCGTCGGCCGAGGTCGCGGTGATCGTGGAGAACAGCGAGATCGCCTGGTAGACGGTGGCCAACGGGTGGAACCCGTCGGGGCCAGGTGCGCCGACGCCGAGATGCAGGTTGATCTTGGCGGCGGCGCGCGCGGACACCGTTCGCAGGGCAGGATCAGGCATTGTCGACCCCAGCGGTGTCGGCAGTGTCGGCGGTGCAGAACAGGCCCTCGGCGACGCGGGCGAACTCCTCGACGCCGAGCACCTCACCGCGGGCCATCGGGTCGACTCCTGCGTGGGTGAGCGCACGCTCCGCGGCCTGCGAGGAGCCGGCCAGGTTCTTCAGGGTCGCGCGCAGCGTCTTCCGGCGCTGGGCGA
>DATCYH010000763.1:0-4353 GCA_036570405.1 Nocardioides sp. | reverse complement strand
CTTGTGCCAGGTGAGGGTGCCGGGACGATCCACATAGACGCCGGCGTGCACGGCGTACAGCCGGTTGCCGCGCACCAGGCCGCTCAGTTCGGGGTCATCGAGCCCGAGCTCGATCACCTGTCGTCGGCTGATCACGCCGTCCTGCTGCGCGAGTAGTGCAGTGAGCCTTTCCATCCGATGAGGATGGGTGAGGTTCGCGCGCGGTGCCACTGCCTAGTGCGGCACCTGTGGACAACTGCCCAGGATCAGGCCGGAGGCTCCGAGTCGCCGGTCTCACCGGCATCGAGGTCGGCCTCGCCGTTGTCGGGCTCCTGCTGCTTGTCGTCGGGCTCGGTGATCTCGTCCGGAGCCACGTCCTCGACGGCCGGGTTGTCGTCGGGGTCCAGGTCGCGCGGGACGGGTTCCCCGGGGGTGCTGCCATATCGCGGGTCGTCGGTCGAGTCGACGCCGCCCGGGTGCAGCTCGGGTTCCTCGGCGACGGGTTCGGGCCGGTTCTCACTCATCGTGTTCCTCTTCCCTGGTTGTGGTGGTGATCAGAAGCCATGCGTGGTGTAGGCCGCGACCTCGCCGCTGCGCAGAGCAGTCAGCGTCACCAGCTCGTGCGGCACCACGGGGTCGGGCAACCCGGTGAGCGGGAACCACTCCAGCCCGGCGCACTTGTCCGGCTCGGTGATCCGCGGCTCGCCGGTCCAGGTCCGCGCGGTGAAGAAGAAGTCGATCCGCTCGTCGATCGGCTCGCCACCCCGGGTGCGTTGCATGGAGGTGAGGAACGACAGCTCGATGTCGCTGATGCCCAGCTCCTCGGTCGCCTCGCGCTGCGCAGCGGCGTACGCCGTCTCGCCCTGCTCGACGTGTCCGGCCGCGGCGGCAGCCCAGTGCCCGTCCATGAATCCGGTGTTCTTCCGCAGCTGGAGGAGCACCTCGGTGCCCTGCTCGGTGTCGCGGAGCAGGAAGACGTAGGAGGCGGGAACTACCCGGAAGCGGTCGACCATGCTCTGAGCCTAGGTGCCCCGGCAAGCAGGTGTGCGCCGGGCGCTTGACTTCACCTTGGGATGAAGTTGCATGCTCTGTGTCGTGACCGAAGAACATGCAACCCCGGCAGCGCAATGGGAGGCCCGCTACACCGAGAGCGGCAAGGATCGGATCTGGTCGGGGCGGGTGAACGCCACCGTCGCGGACGTCGTACAGAAACTCACCCCAGGCACGGCACTCGACCTCGGCTGCGGCGAGGGCGGCGACGCGCTCTGGATGGCCGAACAAGGATGGCAGGTGACCGGGCTCGACATCTCGCCCAGCGCCGTGGCCCGAGCGAGCGCGGAGGCATTGGCGCGCGGAGTGGATGCCTCCTTCATCGCGACCGACCTGTCGACATGGACCACCGATGACCGGTTCGACCTGGTCAGCGCCGCGTTCTTCCACTCGTTCGTGGAACTGCCGCGCACCGAGATCCTGCGCCGGGCAGCCGAGCGGGTGGCCCACGGCGGGCACCTGCTGCTGGTGACGCACGCAGCGCCGCCACCGTGGTCCAGGCACCACGACGCGCACGGAGACCGCCCGGACCTGAAGTTTCTCACCCCCGAGGAGGAGCTGACCGAGCTCGACCTGCACCCCGAGCAGTGGCAGCTACGGATCGTCGAGACCCGGGAGCGCCGAGCGACCGGTCCCGACGGGGAGTCGGCCCACCTGGACGACGGAGTGGTGCTGCTGCGGCGTGCTGGTGCCCCACTGTGAACCAGTGAGTCAACCCGTCTGATCGAGCATCAGCGATCGATCAGACGGGTCAGGCCGTCACCTGATGTCGTCGTTCTTCCCATCCAGCTTGTCGAGCGCGTCCTTGGCCTTGTCGACCGCCGCGTCGCCCTTCGAGCCCAGCTTTCCGCCGGTCTTGTCGTCGACGAAGTCCTTGGTCTTGTCGAGGCCGTCGCCGATCTTGTCGCCGTGCTTGTCCACGGCGTCAGAGGCCATGTCCTTGATGCCACCGCTCTTGTTCTTGAGCTTGTCCAGGAAACCCATGCTGTGCTCCTCACGTTGGCGGCCGCACGCGTCGCGACCCGAGAACTGACTCTGAAACACTAACTGCATGCCCGGTTCCCCCCTCCCGACTGCAGTCCCGCCTGCAGTCCGGCCCGTCATCCCGCCCGTCGTCGCGGTGGTCGGAGCGACGGCTGCGGGCAAGACGGACCTCTCCCTCTCACTGGCCCAGCGCCTGGGCGGGGAAGTGGTCAACACCGACGCGATGCAGGTCTACCGCGGCATGGACATCGGCACGGCGAAGCAGCCTGTCGAGCTGCGCCGCGGCATCACCCATCACCTGCTCGACCTGCTCGACATCGACCAGGCGGCCTCGGTGGCGGACTTCCAGGCCCTGGCGCGTGCGACGATCACCGACCTGCGTGGGCGCGGGCGGGTGCCGGTGCTGGTGGGCGGCTCGGCGCTCTACACCCGCGCCGTGCTCGACCGCTTCGAGTTCCCCGGCGTCGATCCCGCCGTACGCCGGCAGCTCACCGACGAGCTCGACCGGATCGGCCCCGACGCGCTCCACGCCCGACTGGCGCAGCTCGATCCGCCTGCAGCACAGGGAATCCCGGCCACGAACGCCCGTCGGGTGGTGCGTGCCCTCGAGGTCATCGAGGTCACCGGTCAGCGGTACAGCTCGTCGCTGCCGGTGCTGGAATATAAGCTCGACGGCGCCCATCAGATCGGGGTCGACATCGACCGGGCGACGCTCCACGAACGCATCTCGCGCCGGGTGGACCTGATGTTCGAGCAGGGCTTCGTGGACGAGGTCCGGACCCTCGTGCAACAGGGGCTGCCCGACGCGGTCACCGCGTCCCGGGCGATCGGCTATCCGGAGGTGATGCGCATGCTGGCCGGGGAGATCACCGAGGCCGAGGCACGCGAGAAGACCAAGACCGCGACCCGCAGGTTCGCCCGCAAGCAGGACGGGTGGTTCCGCAAGGACCCACGGATCACCTGGCTGGCCTGGGACGACCCGGACCTGGTCGACAAAGCGGTGGCGGTCATCGACGAGCAGTCGCGATACTGAACTGCATGGCGACCCACTACTACACCGCGTCGAGCCTCGACGGATTCATTGCCACCCAGGACAACTCGCTCGAGTGGTTGTTCCGCCAGGACATCGACCTGGACGGCCCGATGGCCTATCCGGCGTTCGGTGCGAAGAAGGGCGCGTTGGCGATGGGCTCCACGACCTATGAGTGGATCGTGGCCCAGGAGGGCGGGAAGTGGGACTACACCAGCCCGACCTGGGTCTTCACGCACCGGCAGCTGCCCGACAAGACCGGTGGCGGAGAGGTCACCTTCACCCAGGGCGACGTACGCGACGTGCACGCGCAGATGGTCGATGCCGCCCAGGGCAAGGACATCTGGATCGTCGGGGGCGGTGACCTGGTCGGACAGTTCCACGACGCCGGGCTGCTGGACGAGGTGTGGGTGCAGTTCGCGCCGGTCACCCTCGGCTCCGGATCGCCGCTGCTTCCCCGGGCCATCGACCTGGAGCTGATCGAGGTCGCCCGGAACCGGGACTTCATGTGCGGGCGATATGCGGTCGTCCGGTGACAGAGCGATTGCATGCGATCACTGACGAGGTGGCCCTGGTCGAGCTGATCGGCGAGCCCTTGCCGAGAGTGCGGGACAAGGCACGCCATGAGCTGCACGACCTCGACGTCGACTGGCTGCGAGCCTCGCCGTTCTGCGTGATGGCCACCGCTGACGAGGACGGGCGCTGCGACGCCTCGCCCAAGGGCGACCCGCCCGGGGAGCTGGTCCACGTGCTCGACCGGACCACGATCGCGATCGCGGAGCGACCCGGGAACCGCCGGGCCGACGGCTACAAGAACCTGCTCCGCAACCCACACGTCGGGTTGAACTTCTTCATCCCCGGTCGCGGCGACACCCTGCGGATCAACGGGCGGGCCACGCTGGTCAGTGACGCCGAATTCTTCGACGACCTGGTCGTCAAGGACAAGCGGCCGCTGCTCGCCGTGGTCGTTGAGATCGACGAGCTGTTCCACCACTGCTCGAAGGCATTCCTGCGCTCGAAGCTGTGGGACCCGACGACCTGGGACCCCGAGGGCGTCGTACCGCGACGCGCGTCGGTGGCCAAGCAGCTGGACGTGCCCGAGAAGTCGCAGGAGGAGCTCGACGCCTACTACGGGTCCGACTACGGCAAGCAGCTCTACTGAGGGACTGGCCGTCGCCATCGCGACCTCCTCAGCCCGTCGCGGCGAGCATGGGAGGATGGCCGGGTGAGTGAATATGACTTCGTCAAGGGCCACGGGACAGAGAACGACTTCGTCCTGGTCCCCGACGCAAACGGCAAACACGAGCTGA
>DATCYH010000762.1:0-9563 GCA_036570405.1 Nocardioides sp. | reverse complement strand
GGTCCCGACCGCGCTGGTGGTGGTGAAGGACTTGATCAACACCCTCGGGGGCATCGGCTACACCTGGGAGCACCTGGCCGGCTTCGCGCTGCGCCGCGCCCTCACCAGCTCGATCCTGCTCGGCGCCACGGACACCTGGGAGGTGCGCGTGGCGGAGCTCGGCCTGGCCGGGGTGCGCCGACCGCTGAGCCTCGAGCTGCCTCCCGAGGCAGAGGAGATCCGTGCGCGGATCTCGGCCGAGCTGGACCCCCTCCAGGGCACCGACGACGCGGTCGCCCGACTGGCCAGCCTGGGTTACACCGCTCCGCACTTCCCGGCGCCGTGGGGCAAGGGCGCCGACGCCGTCACCCAGGTGGTGATCGCGGAGGAGCTGGCCGCGCGCGACCTGGTGCCGCACGACATGATCATCGGCAACTGGGCCGTCCCGACCCTGCTGGCGCACGGTGACGAGGCGATCCAGCAGCGACTCGTCCCGCCATCCCTGCGCGGCGACATCACCTGGTGCCAGATGTTCTCCGAGCCCGGTGCGGGCTCCGACCTCGCCGCGCTGACCACCAAGGCGGAGAAGGTCGAGGGAGGTTGGCGGATCAACGGTCAGAAGGTGTGGACCTCCGGTGCCGCCGGCTCCGACTTCGCCATCCTGCTGGCACGCACGGATCGCGAGGCGGCCAAGCACAAGGGCATCTCCTACTTCGTGCTCGACATGACCACGCCCGGCATCGACATCCGGCCGCTGCGCGAGCTGACCGGGGGAGCGCACTTCAACGAGGTCTTCCTCGATGACGTCTTCATCCCCGACGAGATGCTGGTCGGCAAGCCGGGCGAGGGCTGGCGCCTGGCGATCACCACCCTGGCCAACGAGCGGGTGCACATGACCAGCAACTCGGCCACCGGCACCCAGGAGTTCCTCTTCGAGCACGTCGACCGCAGCTCCCCGGCGCAGCTGGCGGCGCTGGGTCGCCTGCTCGCCGACGCCCAGGCCGGCGGCCTGCTCGGCCTGCGCCAGACGATCCGCTCGATCTCCGGGCTCGAGCCCGGAGCGGAGTCGAGCGTGGCCAAGCTGGCCAGCGCGGAGAACATTCAGGCGACCTGGCAGACGCTGATGGAGTTCCAGGGAGCCGACTCGCTCACCGTCGACCCGGCCGAGCGCAGCGCGACCTGGTGGTTCCTGAGCAGCCGCGCGCTGACGATCGCCGGGGGCACGACGGACGTACAGCTGAACATCATCTCAGAGCGGATCCTCGGACTGCCGCGCGATCCCGCACCGGAACGGAAGTGAGCATGAGCGACAAACCGGAGCTGGTCCCGGGGGAGACCCGGAAGCTGAAGGTGCTGACCGCGATTCCCAAGAACGAGGGCGTCGACAGCGCAGTGGCCGCCACCCGTCGGGTGATCAGCGCGCTGCTGCACGCCGGTGACCGTACGTCGGCCGAGATGGGCGCGGTTGCCGCGCAGCTCAACGCCATCGCCGATCACCTCGACGAGCACAACGGCCCGGTCGACGATCGGCTGGTCGACATGTGGTCCGGCGAGGGAGTCACCCGCCACGACCCGATCACCGGTGCCGAGAACGCGATCGCCCCGCCGTTGCACCTGTCCGGTCGCGAGGACGGATCGATCGGTGGAGTGGTGACACTCGGCCTGCCCTACCAGGGCCCGCCCGGCCACGTGCACGGCGGAGTTTCCGCGATGCTCCTCGACCACGTGCTCGGCGTCTCGAACGCCTGGGCCGGCACGTCGGGGATGACTGCACGGCTGACCCTCAACTATCACCGCCCCACCCCGCTCTTCCGCGAGCTCGAGATCACCGGACGGCAGATGAAGGTCGAGGGTCGCAAGATCTGGACCGAGGGTGTGATCTCCGTCGACGGCGAGCCGTGCGTCTCAGCCGAGGGTCTCTTCGTGAACAAGCAGGTCCCACGCCCCCGCTGACCCTCTGCCCGCGATCGGCGCGCGCGTCCAACTGATGGGTTGGTGGTCGCCGTGTGAGTAACTGATGGGTTGGATGGTGTTTTCGGCCTGATTCGGTCCCCAAGGCATCAGTTACGCTCACGCCGGTCTCCAAGGCATCAGTTGCCGCAGGAGCTGTTCTGCGGGTGGCTAACTGATGGGTTGGTGGGCGTGGGGTGGCTAACTGATGGTTTGGGCGGTGTTTTCAGCCTGATTCGGTCCCCAAGGCATCAGTTACGCTCACGCCGGTCTCCAAGGCATCAGTTACTGAAGACACCGGCCCCCAAAGCATCAGTTACGCAGGCGCACCGCCAGCAGATCACTCTGCGGCGACCTGCGCGCGGTTCACCTTGCCGGTGGCGTTGCGCGGGAGCGGCTCGGTGGTCAGGCGCCAGTGGGCGGGGACCTTGTAGTAGGCGAGCTGTCCCCGCAGGAACTCGGCGAGTGACTCCTCGGAGGGGACCGTGGCTCCGTGCACCACGACGGCCAGAACCTCCTGGCCGAGATCCTCGCTCGCGACGCCATACACCATGCACTCGACGACGTCGGGGTGCTCGGCCAGGGCGTGCTCAACCTCGACGGGATAGACGTTCTCGCCGCCGCGGATGATCAGGTCGGAGCGACGCGAGCTCAACCGCAGCCGGCCCTGCTCGTCGAGCGCACCCAGGTCACCGGTGTGCAGCCACAGGTCCTCGCGGATCGAGGACTCCGTCGCCTCCGGGTTCTCCCAGTAGCCGAGCATGTTGTAGCAACTGCGCACGCAGACCTCGCCCTCCTCGCCGACGGGCAGCGGCCGGCCGAGCGGGTCGCGGATCTCGACCTGCACGCCGTACGTCGGCCGTCCCACCGTGCCCGGAGCCTCGGCGAGGTCGATCGGGGTGGCCGCCGAGACACCGGTCGAGGTCTCGGTCAGGCCGTAGGAGTCGACGAGTGCGGTGGCGAAGGGGAGGTTCTCGCGCAGCTTCTGCTTCAACGCCTCGGAGGAGGGTGCGGACGCGAGCGAGAACGCGGTCAACGAGCTGAGGTCGTACTTGTCGGCGACGTCGGCCGCCAACATCCGGGAGGTCATCGTCGGGACGGCGCCCCAATTGGTCACCTTCTCCTGCTCGATCAGCGCATAGATCCGCTCGACGTCGAAGGCGCCGGTGTGCAGCGCGACCTTGGAGCCGGTGGCCAGGCGCGGGATCGCGAGATTGTGCAGGCTGGCGATGTGGAACAACGGCGAGACCATCAGGTAGGAGCGGTCCCGCGGGTCCATCGGGTTGCCGAACGCCGCGATCAGCGCGTCGTTCATCCGGTGATATTCCACGACCGCGAGCAGGTTGCGGTGCGAGTGGGTCGCGCCCTTGGGCGCGCCGGAGGTGCCGGAGGTGAAAATGATGCAGGCCGGATCGTCCTCGGCGACGTCAGCCGAGGGGAGCGGCGCGTCAGGGTGTGCGGTGCGCAGCCGCGGGATGTCGGACTCCAGGTTGAGCACGGGTACGTCGAACGCGGCCAGGTCGGCGGCTCGCTTCGCGTCGGCGATGGCCAGCTTGGGCGTGGTCAGCGCCAGGGCGTGCTCGATCTCGCGCGGGGCCCACCAGGCGTTGAAGGCGACGGTGATCGCACCGAGCGATGCGATGGCCCAGAACGTCTCGATCCACTCGACGGTGTTGGCGGCATCGATGACGACCCGGTCGCCCTTGCCGATGCCGTGCTCGGCGGCGAGCGCCTTGGCCAGCGACGAGACGTTGGCGGCGTGCTCGGCGAAGGTGACCGACCTGTCGGCGGTGGCGATGTAGGTGCGGTCGCCATGCTGCACCGACTCTGCCAGCAGCTCGTGCAGGGCGCGACGACGGTTGCGATAGATGGGAAGCTGCACTCCGCGGACGTCCTCGACGACCATCTCGAACGGACCGCCCGGTCCCACGAGTGCGGCGTACGCGGCCATCGGGTCGATGGTCTGGGTCATGGGTGGAGCTCCTGGGTCGGGTGCGTTACGGCGATCTGAGTCTCAGTGTGCGTGGGGCACAGTGTCCTCGATCACCGATCTCCCAGTGAACGGGACCGGGCCGGGACCCCACCCGGCAAGGGCGGCAACGATGACGCCATGACGACTCTGAAGGGTCACACTGCCCTGATCACAGGTGCTGGACAAGGTGTTGGTCGGGGCATCGCGATCGCTCTCGCCGAGCGAGGCGCCGACATCGCGGCCGTCGGCCGGACGCTGTCGAAGGTCGAGGACGTCTGCGGCGAGTTGGCCAACCTCGGGGTGGCGGCACGGGCCTACGAGCTGGACGTGACGGACGAGGAGAACGTGCCCGGGCTCGTGGACCGGGTGGCCGAGGAGTTCGGCAGCTTGGACATCCTGGTCAACAACGCGTACTTCGGTGCACACGGCCCGCTTCTGGGGATGGACGCTCAGAAGTTCCAGCGCGGCTTCCGCAGCGCTCCGTTTGCGGCCTTCAACTTCATGGTCGCCGCGCATCCGCACCTGGTGGCCCGAGGCGGCGGATCGATCGTCAACCTGGTCACCTCGGCGATGGTTCGCTGGGACGGCACCAACTATGGCGCCTATGCAGCGGCCAAGACGGCGCTACGCTCGCTGACCCGCACCGCGGCGGTCGAATGGGGTGGGGACAACATCCGGGTGAACTCGATCGCACCGCACGCTCTCACCCCTGCCCTGGCCGGTTGGGCCGAGCGGAACCCGCAGGAGGCGGAGGAGTTCGTGGCCAGCATCCCGCTCAAGCGAGTCGGTGACCCGGTTGCAGACATCGGCCGCGCGGTCGCGGCCCTGGTCAGCCCGGAGATGTCCTATCTGTCCGGAGCCACGATCCCGCTCGATGGCGGCCAGGCGTTCTTCGGTTGAGCCTCGGTCACAACAACTGCCGGTTCGGCCTGCAACAACTGCCGGTTCGCGGCTCCCGATGAGTGGAAGTGGGCGCGAGCTCCGGCCCGCGACGTCCTAGGTTGCCGGACATGACGTTGATGACCCGCAAGGAACCGGTCAGCCGCCGGCCGCTGCCGCCCGAGGAACGGCTCGAGACGATCGCCGACCTGCTCCTGGCACGCCTGGGCGACGAGCACCCCGGCCTGCTCGACGGCGACCGGTCCTGGACCTGGGACGAGGTGGTCCGTGAGTCGGCCGCGCGCGCCGCCTGGGCCGAGGCCCTGCGTGACCCCGCGAAGCCGTTCCACATCGGGGTGCTGCTCGAGAACCACCCCGAGTTCATCTTCTGGCTCGGCGCCGGGGCACTGGCCGGGGCCACGATCGTCGGCATCAACAGCACCCGCAGTGGTGAATACCTCGAGCAGGAGGTGCGGCACACCGAGCTCCAGCTCGTCGTCACTGACGCACAGGGCGAGCAGTTGCTCGACGGTCTGGACATCGGCGTCGCGCCCGAGCGCTTCCTGCGCATCGACGACACGACGTACGACGCCCAGGTGGCCGCACACCGTGTCGAACCGACCCGCAAACCGGAGATCGACGCGAGCACGCAGATGCTGCTGCTCTTCACCAGTGGCACGACCGGCGCCTCCAAGGCGGCCCGGGTCGGCCAGGGACGTCTCGTCGGCCTCGGCTACCAGAACACCGCGAAGTACGACATCACCCGCGAGGACATCTCCTACTGCTCGATGCCGCTCTTCCACGGCAATGCGGTGATGGGCCTGTGGGCGCCGACGCTCACCGCCGGCGGCACCGTCGCGTTGTCGCGCAAGTTCTCCGCCTCCCGGTTCATCGACGAGTGCCGCGCCTACCGCGCGACCTACTTCACCTACGTCGGCAAGGCGATCGGCTACATCCTCGGGACCCCGGCCCGCGACGACGACGCGAACACCCACCTGACCCACGGCTTCGGCACCGAGGCCTCGCCCGAGGACCGGTCCCGGTTCAAGGAGCGCTTCGGCGCCACCCTGCTCGAGAGCTACGGCTCCAGCGAGGGCGCCGGGATGGTCGCGCTGGACCCGGACGCGCCGACCAGCGCACTCGGCCGCCCCGCACACGACGGCGTACGGATCGTCAACCCCGAGACGCGCGAGCAGTGCGCGGTCGCAGAGCTCGACGAGCACGGCCGGGTGCTGAACGCAGAGGTGGCGGTCGGCGAGATGGTCAACACCACCGGCGCCGCAGCGTTCGAGGGCTACTGGAAGAACCCCGAGGCAGACACCGAGCGGGTCCGCCACGGCTGGTTTTGGACCGGTGACCTCGGCTTCATCGACAAGGACGGCCTGATCTACTTCGCCGGTCGCTCCGGGGACTGGATCCGGGTCGACTCGGAGAACATCTCGGCGCTGCTGACCGAGCGCATCCTGCGCCGCCACGAGGGGATCCTGCAGGCAGCGGCCTTCGCGGTGCCCGACCCGCGGGCCGGGGACCAGGTGATGGCCGCGATCGAGATCCCCGAAGGGAGCAGGTTCGAGGACCTCGACCTCGGCGCCTTCCTGGCCCAGCAGAAGGACCTCGGCACCAAGGGCGCGCCGCGCTTCGTCCGGGTCTCGCACGCGCTGCCGAGCACCGGCTCGAACAAGCTGCGCAAGAAGGAGATCCAGCTCGACGGCTGGCGCACCACCGACCCGGTCCATGCCTGGGTCGGCCGCGGCGAGCCGACGTACTCGCTGATGACCGAGGACGACAAGCAGGCCCTGATCGCGGAGTTCGACGCCAATGGTCGACGCCGCTTCCTGCCCTGACACCTCACTGATCCGGTACGCCGTCGACGCGGCGCCATCAACGAAACCCCTGGAGAACCCGTGGATCTGCGCGAGACCCCGTCCCAGCAGGCACTGCGTGTCGAGCTGCGCGACTACTTCGCCAACCTCCTGCCCGACGACGAGCGCCGCGCGGTCGGCGAGGCGGGGGCAGGTGGCCCACGCTTCCGCGAGGTGGTGCGGATGCTCGGCCGCGACGGATGGCTGGGCGTGGGATGGCCCGAGGAGTACGGAGGGCGTGGGCTCTCGGAGGAGGAGCAGTTCATCTTCTACGACGAGATCCAGCGCGCAGGTGTGCCGTTCCCCCTGGTGACCGTCAACACCGTCGGTCCGACCCTGATGAGGTTCGGCACCGACGCGCAGAAGAAGGAGTTCCTGCCCAGGATCCTGATCGGTGACGAGGTCTTCGCGATCGGCTACACCGAGCCGGAGGCAGGCACCGACCTCGCCGCCCTGAGCACGCGTGGAGTGGTCGACGGGGACCACTTGGTCGTCAACGGCGCCAAGATCTTCACCACCGGCGGCAACACCGCCGACCACGTCTGGTTGGCGGTCCGCACCGATCTGGACGCCCCGAAGCACAAGGGGATCACCATCGTGATCGTCCCGTGCGACGACCCCGGCTTCTCGTGGAGCCCGATCCACGCGGTCGGCGGGATGATGGTGACCGCGACCTACTACTCCGACATCCGGGTGCCGCTGACCAACGTGGTGGGTGAACTGAACGGCGGCTGGTCGCTGATCACCGCCCAGCTCAACCACGAGCGGGTCGCGCTGGCCGCTCTCGGCGGCCGGATGATCCAGCTCTGGGAGGACGTCCTGGCCTGGGCGAAGGAGAACGGTGTCGCGGAGCAACCGTGGGTGCAGGCCGAGTTCGCCCGCACGCACGCCAAGCTCGAGGCGATGCGGTTGATGAACTGGAAGCTGACCAGCCAGGTCACCGCCGGCACCCTCTCCGGTGAGACCGCCGGGGCCGCCAAGACCTACGGCACCGAGACCCACATCGACGTGCAACGCACCCTGTCCCAGATCGTCGGTGCCGCCGGTCGACTCCGTTCCGGTAGCCAGGGCGCGGTGCTGCACGGCCAGCTCGAGCAGATCTCGCGGCAAGGCATCGTGAACACCTTCGGTGGCGGGGTCAACGAGGTGCTGCGCGACATGGTCGCCACCGGTGGCCTGGGCCTGCCGCGGGGACGCCGATGAGCACGGCAGTGATGAACACAGCAGTGATCGACGCGGCACTGATGAACACTCCGGAAGGGACCCACTGATGGACTTCTCGCTCGACGAGGACCTCGTCTCACTGGCCGACCTGGCCCGCACCATCTTCACCGACCTGGCCCGCCCGGAGCGCATCCGCGAGGTCGAGACCTCCGAGACCCGCACCGATGAGCAGCTCTGGCGGGCGCTGGGCCAGGCCGGACTGCTGGGCCTGGTCGTCGCCGAGGACGCCGACGGCGCAGGGCTCGGTCTGGACGCCCTGTGCGTCGTGCTCGAGGAACAGGGGCGCACCGTTGCCCCGGTCCCGCTGTGGTCCGCCGGTGTGGCCGCGCTCGCACTCACCGAGCACGGCACCGACTCCCAGCGGGCGCTGCTACCGGGACTGGCCTCGGGCGCGGATCGCCTCACCGTGGCGCTCGAGGAGTTCGCGCCGGCCACTGCGCAGGCACCGTTGACCCGAGCCCGCGCCGACGGCGAACGGTGGTTGCTCACCGGCACCAAGGCCGCCGTACCGACCCCGGCAGGCGCCAGCGGCGTCCTGGTCTCGGCCACCGGTCCTGATGGCCCCGCCGTCTTCCTGGTGGCCACCGACGCCGACGGTGTCGAGTGGGAGCAGTCGATCACCACGACCCACGACCTCGCGGCCCACCTGGTCCTCACCGACGCACCGGCCGAGCTCGTGCCGGTGCCGCTGGCCGAGCTCATCGCGCACGCAACCCTTGCCCTGGCCGCGATCCAGGTCGGCGTGGCCGACGGCGCGATGCGACTTGCCGCGACCTACCTGTCCGGGCGTGAGCAGTTCGGCCGCCCATTAGCCACCTTCCAGGCCGTCGCGCACCAGCTGGCCGACTGCTGGATCGACGTGGACGCGATGCGGTTGACCCTGTGGCAGGGACTGGAGTCACTCCGGTCCACCGACGCCCCAGACAGCGCCCCGGTCAGCACAGCAGCGAGCACCACCAGCGCCGTACTCACCGCGAAGTGGTGGTGCGACCAGGCCGGTCTCGACGTGGTTCACCGCACGCAGCACCTGCACGGCGGAATCGGTGTCGACGTGGACTATCCGGTGCACCGGCACTTCCTGTGGGGCCGCCAGATCGCCAACACCCTCGGCGGCTCGTCGGCGGCCCTGGCCGACCTCGGCCGGCTGCTCACCGCGACCCGCTGACCGGGTCGATTCCCTTGCCGGAACCAACGGTTCCGGTCAGTGGGAGTTGTTCGATTGTGGTCCGGGCCACAGACCTAGCCTTCTTCGAATCCAGTCTCTGTGAAAGGACGCCCATGCTCCTCGTGGTGCGCGGTCCCTCCGTTGTAGAGGGCGGCCGATGAGCAAGATCTTCATCCGCGCCGGCGAGCTCCTCGCCGTGCTGCTGGTGGTCAGCTTCGGCGTCTTCGCCATGGTCACCCTGATGCCGGGTGACCCGGCCGTCGCGATCCTCGGAGAGGGACACCCGCCGTCGGACTACGCCGACCTCCGCCAGGAGCTCGGGCTCAACGACCCGCTGCTGGTCCGCTACTGGGACTGGCTCAGCTCCGCGGTCACCGGCGACCTGGGCAGCTCCCTGGTCCCGCCGCAGAGTGAGGTCACCGACCGGATCGTCTCGGCGCTCCCGGTGAGTGTCCAGCTCGCGGTGATGGGACTCGTCATCGCTGGCGTACTCGCCGTCCCGCTGGCGATGTGGTCGGCCGCGAACGCCGGC
>DATCYH010000761.1:0-5053 GCA_036570405.1 Nocardioides sp. | reverse complement strand
CGGTGGCCGGGCGCGATCTCGAGCAGCTCGGGGCGCTCGGTGTCGCACTTGGTCTCCTGTCGGAATGGACACCGCGTGTGGAAGCGGCAACCGGTCGGTGGATGCGCCGGCGACGGCAGGTCTCCTTGGAGGATGATCCGCTCCCGCGTCGCCTCCTTCACCGGGTCCGGCACGGGGACCGCGGACATCAGGGCCTTGGTGTAGGGGTGCATCGGGGACTCGTAGAGCGTGTCGGAGGACGCCTGCTCGACGAATCCGCCGAGATACATCACCGCGACCTCGTCGGAGACGTGGCGGACCACGGCCAGGTCGTGGGCGATCACGAGATAGGTCAGGCCGAGTCGCTCCTGGAGCTCCTCGAGCAGGTTGAGGATCTGTGCCTGGATGGAGACGTCCAGGGCGGACACCGGCTCGTCGGCGACGACGAACCGCGGCTCGAGCGCGACGGCGCGAGCGATCCCGATCCGTTGCCGCTGCCCGCCGGAGAACTCGTGGGGGAACTTCCGGGCCGCGGCCGACGGCAGCCCGACCAGGTCGAGGAGCTCACGGACCCGGGTTGACTTGTCATAGGCCAGACCGTGCGCGCGCAGCGGCTCGGTCAGGATCGTCTCGACGCTCTGCCGAGGGTTGAGGCTGGCCAACGGGTCCTGGAAGACCATCTGCATGTCGCGTCGCGCGCGCCTCAAGCGCTCACCCTTGAGCGAGGCCAGGTCGACGCCGTCCATCACCACCTCGCCCTCGGTGATGGGTGCGAGCCGCAGGATCGCACGACCGAGGGTGGACTTGCCGCACCCAGATTCGCCGACCAGGCCGAGCGTCCTGCCGGGCTGGATCTCGAAATCGACTCCGTCGACGGCCTTCACCGCACCGACCTGTCGGTTGAGCACCAGGCCGTCCCGGATCGGGTAGTGCACCTTGAGACCGGAGACCTTGACCAGCGCCTCGTTCGTCAGCTCGCTCATGCGGTCACCTCGTCGCGTCGTACGGCCTCGAGCGGGTGGTGGCAGCGCAAGTCCCGGTCCCCCGTCGGTTCGAGCTTGGGTGGGACGGTCCGGCAGGTCTCGTCGGAGTTCTGGCACCGGGGAGCAAAGGCACACCCCTGGGTCCACGGCAGCGTCTGCGTCGGAGAACCGGGGATCGGTCGCAGCGGGGCACCCTTGCCGGCGTCCAACCGGGGGATGCTCTCCAACAAGCCCCCGGTGTAGGGGTGGCGTGGGGTGGCGAACAGCTCGTGGCGCGCCGCCGCCTCGACGATGCGTCCGGAGTACATCACGTTCACCTCGTCGCAAAGCCCGGCCACGACCCCGAGGTCATGGGTGATCATCAGCAGTGCAGCGTTCGTGTCCGCGACCAGGTCCTTGAGCACCTCGAGGACCTGCGCCTGGATGGTGACGTCCAGTGCCGTCGTCGGCTCGTCGGCGATGAGCAGCTTGGGTTCGCACGCGAGTGCGATCGCGATCAGGACCCGCTGCCGCATGCCGCCCGAGAGCTGGTGGGGATATTCGCCGACCCGGCGTGCCGGGTCCGGGATGCCGACCATCTCGAGCAGGTCGATCGCGCGGCGTGTGGCCGCCTTCTTGTCCATGCCCAGATGACGACGGAGCACCTCGGTCAGCTGGAGACCGATCTTGACCACCGGGTTGAGCGAGGTCATCGGGTCCTGGAAGACCATCGCGATGTCCTTGCCGCGCAGGCCGGCCATCTCCTTCGTGCCCAGCGACAGCAGGTCGCGGCCTGAGTAGAGGACCTCGCCCTCGACCTTCGAGGTACGTGCGGGCAACAACCCCATGATCGCCAGGGACGTCACCGACTTTCCGCTGCCCGACTCGCCCACCAAGCCGAGGTGCTGGCCGGGGCGGATCTCGAAGGAGACCTCGTCCACCGCGCGGACCGGACGGGATCCACGACTGCTGAACGTCACGCTGAGGTTGCGTACGGCGAGCAGTGGCTGGTCATCGTGCATCCTGCCCATCTCGTCACCGCCTTCCACGAGGGTCGAGGGCTTCGCGCATCGACTCACCGAGCAGGGTGAAGCCGAGTGCGCAGATGGCGATGGCGAAACCGGGGATCAGGGCCAGGCGAGGCGCGGAGTCGAAGCGTTCCTGGGCCGAGACCAGCATCCGGCCCCATTCGGCCACTGCTGGGTCGGCCTCGCCGAGTCCGAGGTAGGACAGTGCCGCCACCTCGATGATGGCTGTGGCCAGGTTGAGCGTGGCCTGGACGATCGTGGGTCCGATCGAGTTCGGGAGCACGTGGCCCATCACGATCTTCCGCTTGCGCAGACCCAGCGCGCTCGCCGCCAGCACATAGTCGGACTTGCCCTGGGAGAGCATCGAGCCGCGCAGCAGCCGGGCGAAGATCGGCACCTGCGCCATGCCGATGGCGATCATCACGGCGTAGGCGTTCTGCCCGAGGACCGCGACGATGCTCACCGCCAGCAGCAGGCTGGGGATCGAGAGCATGATGTCGACGACCCGCATGATCACGGTGTCCACCCACGCGCCGGCGCGTCCGCCGAGGGCGCTGAAGCCGCCGGCCAGGGCGCCGAGCGTGGTGCCGACGATCAGACCGATCAGGGTGGAGACCACGCCGTAGACCAATGACTGGCGGGCGCCGTAGACGAGCTGGGTCCACAGGTCCGAGCCCCAACGGTCGAGGCCGAGGAAGTGCTCCCCGTCGCGCCAGGGCACGTGGTTGGTGCTCACCCGGTTGGCCCACTCCGCGGTGCCGGGTTGATAGGGCGTCAGCAGCGGCGCACAGATCGCCACCAGGATGAAGCCGGACACGATCACGGCGCCGAAGATCGCGGTGGGGTTGCGGACCAGGCGGCGCATCGCGCCGCGCCACAGGCCGACTCCGGCGATGTCGTCGACGCCCATCGGGTCGGCAGCCTGGACGGCTGCGGAGCCGGAGGAGGGAGGGATCGGGATGCTCACTGGGCCCTCACTCTCGGGTCGATCAGCCCATAGGCGAGATCGACCAGGAGGTTGATGAGGGAATACATGATGGCGATGATGAGAATGAACCCCTGCAGCACTGGGAAGTCGAGTTTCGAGATCGCGGTGAAGAGATATTGGCCGATCCCGTTGAACGAGAAGACCGACTCGGTGAGCACCGCTCCGGAGAAGAGCAGTCCGGCTTGGAGCCCGATGGTGGTCACCACCGGCATCAGTGCGTTGCGGAGCACGTGACGCCGAGAGATCGTCATCGCCGACAGGCCCTTGGCCTCGGCGGTGCGCACGTAGTCCTCGTGCATCACCTCGGCGACCGAGGCGCGGGTGATCCTCACGATGATCGCCAGCGGGATGGTGCCCAGCGCGATGGCCGGCAGCACGAGGTGCATGAACGCGTCCCAGGCAGCGTCGTACTCCCGGGTCAGGATCCCGTCGAAGATGTAGAAGTTGGTGATGTGCGTGGAGTCCAGACGAGCGTCGCTGCGCAGGGCCGGGGGGAACCAACCGAGCCACTCGGCGAAGACCAGCTTCAGCAGCACGGCGAGGAAGAACACCGGAGTGACCACGCCGAGCAGTGACCCGGAGACCACGAAGGTGTCGATGATGCCGCCCTGGTGCTTGGCGGCCAGGTAGCCGAGCGGGATCCCCACGACGATCGCGAAGAGCAGCGCGACCGAGGCGAGCTCGACGGTGGCGGGGAACTTGTCCAGGAAGCTCTGCAGGACGGGTTCACCGGTCTGGATGGAGTTGCCCAGGTCCCCCTGGAGCAGCGCCTTCACATAGGTGAGGTACTGCTCCAGGAGGGGCCTCTCGAAGCCGTACTTCGCATTGATCCGATCAATCGAGTCCGGGGTGGCCTTCTCCCCGAGGAGGGAGCGGGCAGGGTCACCGGGTAGGGCCCTGACCCAGGCAAACAGGAGGATGGAAAGGCCTACGAGCACCGGCACCATCAGGGCCAGTCGTCGCAGCACGAAGCGCAGCATCGGCAGGTGGGATCCTTGTCTGGATGTGTGAGCGGGACGATCAGGTCAGTCGATGGTGACCTTGTTCCAGACCTCGTCCTGGACCGGGCTCTGCTCATATCCCTTCACGTCCGGGCCGAAGGCCAGCGAAGGAACCGGGTGTGCGATCGGCACGCCGGGCAGGTAGTCCATGACCATCTTGTTGATCTCCTCGTAGGCGGGCGTCTGCTCCTCCACCGTCGGCAGGCCACGGGCCTCGCGCAGGGCGTCGAAGAGCTCCTTGTTGTCGAAGCCCCACTCAGGCTTCTCGCTGCCGAAGAAGACGCCGAGGAAGTTGTCGGTGTCGTTGTAGTCGCCCGTCCAGCCGAGCAGGTGGATCCCGTGCTTCGAGGAGCCCTGGATCTTGTCGAGGTAGTTCGGGTCCCACTGGTCAGCGACCGGCTTGATCTTGAGACCGACGGCCTGCAGCTGCGAACGGATCACGTTGAAGGTGTCCTCGGGCTGGGGCATGTAGGGACGGCTGACCCCGGTCGGGTAGTTGAACTCGATGGTCGCACCCTCGGCACCGGCTTCCTTGAGCAGAGCCTTGGCCTTGGTGGTGTCCTGCTCGTACTTCGTGACGTCGTCGGTGTAGCCGTTGACCAGGTCGGGGATGAACTCGACAGCGGTCTTCGTTCCCTCCGGCATGGAGGCCTTGACGATCTCTTCCTTGTTCAGCGCCAGGGCGATCGCCTGCCGGACCCGGATGTCGTCGAGCGGCTTCTGCTTCTGGTTGATGCCGAGGTAGAGCACGTTGAAGGCGTCCCGGTTCACGATCTGGAACCCGTCCTGCTTCAGCGGCTCGATGTCTGCCGGGCCGACCAGGTCATAGCCGTCGATGGTTCCGGCGCGCAGCGCGTCGGCACGAGCCTTCGGCTCCTCGATCGGCACGATCACGGCCTCGGAGATCTTGGCCTTCTCGCCCCAGTAGTCGTCGTTGCGCTTGAGCGTGATCCGGTCGTTGCGCTCCCAGGACCCGAACTTGAACGGTCCGGTGCCCACAGGGTGCTTGGTGGAGTAGGCCGAGGTGCGCGGGTCGTCGGCGCCGTCGTCCTGATATTTCTCGAGCGCTGTGGGGCTCTGCATGGAGAAGGCCGG
>DATCYH010000760.1:0-6750 GCA_036570405.1 Nocardioides sp. | reverse complement strand
CAGACCCACTCCCGGGCCCTCAGCAGGCTGCGGGCCCGCAGATAGGCACCGGCCGGAGCCCTCCGGTCCACCGGGATGTGGCCCATGTTGTCCATCGCCCGGGCCAGCAGCCGCCGGTCCCAGACGTCGTGGCGGCACATGAAACGGATGTGCGGCTGGGTGGTGAAGGCGGCCTTCTGGACGAAGACGAAGTCCGGGTAGGAGACGTGGTTGGAGGCCAGCAGGACCGGTCCGCGGAGCGGGAGATGCTCGGTGCCGTGCGCCTCGACGCGGATGTTGAGTGCCCTGAGAAGTGCCCGCCCGAGGAGGTTGACCGCGTCGTATACCCGGTCAGCCATGGCCGCACTTTGTCACAATGCGTGTGCTGGATAGTAGATTCCTCCGAAAGTTCGCCTCGGGAATGGTCTTCGCATGCAACAGTTCGCCTCGCTCCGCGTCCTCGCCCTCGCTGTACTGCCCATGCCGGTGCTGCTCGGGCTGGTCCTGTGGTTCGTGCTCAAGAGCGCCGACGGCAGCACGACAGCCCATCTCCCGTCGATCCTGCTCGTCGCAGTCGTCGCCGTGCTGGCGTTCGCACTGATCCTCGCGATCGGCTACCGCAGCACCCCCTTCCGCCAGGGCGTTCCCCTGCGTGTCGCTGTCGAGCGAGGCGCCCGCGTCTTCCAGTCCACCGCCTTCATGCGGATGGCCCTGAGCGAGCTGCCGATGCTGGTCGGTCTGGCGCTCGCCTTCGTCGCCGGCGAGGGCGGCCTGCTCACCTACGCCGTCGGGGCAGCCGCCACCCTGCTCCTGCTGCTCCTGCACTTCCTCCCCAACGCCACCCAGGTTCGCAAGGTCCAGGAGTCCTTGGAGCGCCAAGGCGCCCGCGTCCCGCTCCTCGACGCCTTCCAGGGTCAGCCCGTCGCCTGACCGCCCCGACGCAACGCCCCGGGCCGGCCGCCCCGGCCCGGTCGAAGTCACCGGGTACCGGGTGACTCCGGTGCTTCCCGGACGAGATCTTGCCCGGGAAGCGCCGGACTTGCCCGGGGAGTTGCCCGCGCGGCACGTCGTACTGTGACCGCATTTTGTCCACAGGCTGGCCCTGACCCCGGCTTCTCCACAGATCGTACGCCGGGCCGAGCGGTCGCTCGTGTGGCACGCGAATCTTGCCGCCATGACCACCGATCTGTTGAGAAGACGCTGCATCAGCCAGGGCTACATCCTTCGCCGCGAGGCGGTGGCCATGGGCTACGACGACAAATCCCTGAACCGACTGGTGCGCGCGAAACAGCTCGTCCGGGTGCGTTACGGCGCCTACACCATCGCCGAGCTGTGGCCTGATTCCGTGTCGGACAGGCATCAGATCAAGGCACGGGCCGTCCTGAGCACCGCGAAGCCGGGCACGGTCCTGTCCCACACGACGGCGGCGCTAGAGCATGGCGTGTCGACGTGGGATGTGCCGTTGGCCGAGATCCACACCACCCGTCCCGATGGCCACGCCGGGCGTCGGCTCTCCGGAGTGCATCAGCACCAAGGTCTTCTGCTGCCAACCGACACTGTTGTGGTCAACGACGTGCTGGTGACCGCACCCGTCCGCACCGCCTTGGACCTCATCACGATCCTGGACGTGGAGCATTCCTTGGTTGCGATAAACACGATGTTGCACGGGGATTTGATGACGAAGGATGCCTTGCGGGCTCGTGTCGAGACCGCCGACCAATGGCCGCACACCCTGCACGCTCGCGTCGTGGTCGGCCTGAGCGACCCCCGCCTCGAGTCGGTCGGCGAGTCGCGCACCTTCTACCTGTGTTGGTCGCACGGCATCCCGCTCCCCACGCCACAGCACCCGATCTTCGACAACGGCAGACTGATCGCACGCCTCGACTTCGCCTGGCCCGAGCACAAGGTCTTCCTCGAGTTCGACGGACGAGTCAAGTACGTGAAGTTCATCCCTGAAGGCGGGGACATCACCGATGTGGTCCTGGCTGAGAAGCGACGCGAAGAACGCATCTGCGAGCTGACCGGGTGGCGCTGCATCCGCATCACCTGGGCGGATCTGGCCCAGCCCGGTCGGACGGCACAGCGGATCCGCCAGATCCTCGAGAACCGGCCACAGAGCGCCGCTTGAGGCCCACTCCCCGGGCAAGTCTGGTGCTTCCCGGGCAAGATCTCGCCCGGGAAGCACCGGAGTCACCCGGTACCCGGTGACTTTGGCGACGCGGTGGCTTTGGCGCGCGGGCCCGGACGCGCGAACGCCCCCGACCGGAACCCGGTCGGGGGCGCTCATGCGATCAAGCGATCAGTTCTGGTACGTCCCGAAGTCGAAGTCGTCCAGCGCGACGGCCTGGCCGCCGGTGGCTCCGAACTCGTAGTCGTAGGAGTCATAACCGGACACGGAGTATGCCGCGGCGCGGGCCTCCTCGGTCGGCTCCACCCGGATGTTGCGGTACCGCTCGAGACCGGTACCTGCCGGGATCAGCTTTCCGATGATTACGTTCTCCTTCAGGCCGCGCAGCGAGTCGCTGCGGCCGTTGATCGCGGCGTCGGTGAGCACTCGGGTGGTCTCCTGGAAGGAGGCCGCCGAGAGCCACGACTCCGTGGCCAGCGATGCCTTGGTGATACCCATCAGCTCCGGACGTCCCGATGCCGGCTTGCCACCCTCGGAGAGAACACGGCGGTTCTCCTCCTCGAAGCGGACCCGGTCGACCAAGTCGGACGGGAGCAGGTTGGTGTCACCGGACTCCAGCACCGTGATCCGGCGCAGCATCTGCCGCACGATGATCTCGATGTGCTTGTCGTGGATCGACACGCCCTGGCTGCGGTAGACCTCCTGGACCTCGTCCACGAGGTGCTGCTGCGCACGACGGACACCGAGGATGCGGAGGACCTCCTTGGGGTCCTCGGTTCCTTGGGTGAACCGGTCGCCGACCTCGACGTGGTCGCCATCCGAGACCAGCAAGCGCGAACGACGACTGACGGGATATTCCACGACCTCGGAACCGTCGTCGGGGGTGACGACGATCTTGCGGGCCTTGTCGCCGTCCTCGATCTCGATCCGACCAGCAACCTCCGAGATCGGCGCAACACCCTTCGGCGTACGGGCCTCGAAGAGCTCCACGACGCGGGGCAGACCCTGCGTGATGTCGTCAGCCGAGGCCACACCACCGGTGTGGAAGGTACGCATCGTCAGCTGCGTGCCGGGCTCACCGATGGACTGCGCGGCGATGATGCCGACGGCCTCACCGATGTCGACCAGCAGGCCGGTGGCCAGCGAGCGGCCGTAGCACTTCGCGCAGGTGCCGGTGCGGGCGTCACAGGTCAGCACGGAGCGGACCTTGACCTCCACGATGCCGGCCTCGATCAGCTCGGCGATCTTGACGTCACCCAGGTCCTCACCGGCGCGGGCGAGGATCTCGCCCGACTCCGGGTGCTCCACGTCGGAAGCAGCGGTCCGGGCGTACGCCGCGGTCTCGGCGTTCTCGTGCTTGATCACCGAACCATCGGCGAGCTTCTCACCGATCACCTTCGGCAGACCACGCTCGGTGCCACAGTCGTCCTCACGGATGATGACGTCCTGCGACACGTCGACCAGACGACGGGTCAGGTAACCCGAGTCGGCGGTCCGCAGCGCGGTGTCCGCGAGGCCCTTGCGAGCACCGTGGGTGGCGATGAAGTATTCGAGAACGGTGAGGCCCTCGCGGAAGTTCGACTTGATCGGGCGCGGGATGATCTCGCCCTTCGGGTTGGCCACCAGACCACGCATGGCTGCAACCTGACGGATCTGATTCATGTTTCCCGAGGCACCCGAGTCGACCATCATGTAGATCGGGTTGGCCTTGTCGAAGTTCTTCTCCATCGCCTTACCGATGACGGCAGCAGCCTGGGTCCAGATCTCGATGAGCTCCTGGCGACGCTCCTCGTCGGTGACCAGACCGCGCTCGAACTGCACCTGGACCTTGGCGGCTTGTGCCTCGTAGCCGGCCAGGATCTCGGCCTTGTCGCCCGGCGTGGTGACGTCGTCAATCGAGACCGTGACACCGGAACGGGTGGCCCAGTGGAAGCCAGCGTCCTTGAGCGCGTCGAGCGAGGCAGCAACCTCGACCTTGGTGTAGCGCTCAGCCAGGTCGTTCACGATCCCACCGAGCTGCTTCTTGCCCACCTCGTAGTTCACGAAGGGGTAGTTGGCAGGCAGGGCGTCGTTGAAGATCGACCGGCCCAGCGTGGTCTGGACGGACTCGCCCTCGACACGCAGCTGGATCGGCGTCTGCAGGCTGATCTCGTGGCGGTCGAACGCCATGATCGCCTCGGCCTGACCGGTGAAGGCACGGCCTTCGCCGGGCTGATCAGGCCGCTCGGTGGTCAGGAAGAACAGGCCGATGATCATGTCCTGGGTGGGCATGGTCACCGGACGGCCGTCCGAGGGCTTGAGGATGTTGTTCGTCGACAGCATCAGGATCCGGGCCTCGGCCTGCGCCTCCGCGGAGAGCGGCAGGTGCACGGCCATCTGGTCACCGTCGAAGTCGGCGTTGAAGGCCGAGCAGACGAGCGGGTGGATCTGGATGGCCTTGCCCTCGATCAGCTGGGGCTCGAACGCCTGGATGCCGAGACGGTGCAGCGTGGGTGCACGGTTGAGGAGCACCGGGTGCTCGGTGATGACCTCTTCGAGAACGTCCCACACGACCGGGCGAGCGCGCTCGACCATCCGCTTGGCGGACTTGATGTTCTGCGCGTGCGACAGGTCCACGAGGCGCTTCATCACGAACGGCTTGAAGAGCTCCAGAGCCATCTGCTTGGGCAGACCACACTGGTGCAGCTTCAGCTGTGGGCCCGAGACGATGACCGAACGACCGGAGTAGTCGACACGCTTTCCGAGCAGGTTCTGACGGAAACGCCCCTGCTTGCCCTTGAGCATGTCGGAGAGCGACTTGAGCGGGCGGTTGCCCGGACCGGTCACCGGACGACCACGACGGCCGTTGTCGAACAGCGAGTCGACGGCCTCCTGGAGCATCCGCTTCTCGTTGTTGACGATGATCTCGGGAGCACCGAGGTCAAGCAGGCGCTTGAGTCGGTTGTTCCGGTTGATCACGCGACGGTAGAGGTCGTTGAGGTCCGAGGTGGCGAAGCGGCCACCGTCGAGCTGGACCATCGGACGCAGGTCCGGCGGGATCACCGGGACGGCGTCGAGGACCATGCCGATCGGCTGGTTGCCGGTCTTGCGGAACGCGTCGACGACCTTGAGCCGCTTGAGTGCGCGGACCTTGCGCTGGCCCTTGCCGGTGGCAATGGTCTCGCGAAGGTTCTCGACCTCCTGGGCGATGTCGAAGTCCTGGAGGCGCTTCTGGATCGCCGTGGCGCCCATGTGGCCCTCGAAGTACTTGCCGAACCAGGTCTTCATCTCGCGGTAGAGCAACTCGTCGCCCATCAGGTCCTGGACCTTCAGGCTCTTGAACGTGCTCCACACCTCGTCGAGGCGGTCGATCTCGCGCTGGGCACGGTCGCGCAGCTGCTTCATCTCGCGCTCGGCACCGTCGCGCACCTTCCGGCGGGCGTCGGCCTTGGCGCCCTCGGCCTCGAGGGTCTCGAGGTCGTCGGCCAGCTTCTTGGTGCGGTCCTCGAGCGAGGTGTCGCGGCGGGTCTCGAGACGCTTGCGCTCGAGGTCGATCTTGCCCTCGAGCGAGGACAGGTCGCGGTGACGCGCGTCCTCGTCGACGGAGGTGATCATGTAGGCCGCGAAGTAGATGACCTTCTCGAGGTCCTTCGGGGCCAGGTCGAGCAGGTAGCCCAAGCGCGAGGGAACGCCCTTGAAGTACCAGATGTGGGTCACGGGAGCGGCGAGTTCGATGTGGCCCATCCGCTCACGACGCACCTTGGAACGGGTGACCTCGACGCCACACCGCTCGCAGATGATGCCCTTGAAGCGGACTCGCTTGTACTTGCCGCAGTAGCACTCCCAGTCGCGGGTCGGGCCGAAGATCTTCTCGCAGAAGAGTCCGTCGCGTTCCGGCTTGAGGGTGCGGTAGTTGATGGTTTCCGGCTTCTTGACCTCACCGTGGCTCCATCCGCGGATCTCGTCCGCGGTGGCCAGGCCGATCTTGAGCTGGTCGAAGAAGTTCACGTCGAGCACGTTGGCTTCAATTCCTTCGCTGTGGTTGCCCTGTGTTTCCGGGCGGTGATTGAGAGAGTGATGACGTCGGGAGGGGCGGTACGCCGTGTGGTACGGCGTACCGCCTCACCGTCAGACTTCTTCGACCGAGCTCGGCTCGCGACGCGACAGGTCGATGCCGAGCTCCTCGGCGGCGCGGAAGACGTCCTCCTCCGCGTCGCGCAGCTCGATCGCGGAACCGTCCTGGGACAGGACTTCCACGTTCAGGCAGAGCGACTGCATCTCCTTGACAAGAACCTTGAACGATTCCGGGATACCGGAGTCGGGGATGTTCTCGCCCTTCACGATCGCCTCATAGACCTTGACGCGACCGGGCACGTCATCGGACTTGATCGTCAGCAGCTCCTGCAGGGCGTAGGCGGCGCCGTACGCCTCCATCGCCCAGACCTCCATCTCGCCGAACCGCTGTCCACCGAACTGGGCCTTACCACCCAGGGGCTGCTGCGTGATCATCGAGTAGGGGCCGGTGCTGCGTGCGTGAATCTTGTCGTCCACCAGGTGGTGCAACTTCAGGATGTACATGTAGCCGACCGAGACCGGGTCCGGGAACGGCTCGCCGGAGCGGCCGTCGAACAGGGACGCCTTGCCCTTCTCGCCGATCATCCGCA
>DATCYH010000759.1:0-4601 GCA_036570405.1 Nocardioides sp. | reverse complement strand
AGCCGTCGGGAAGTGCATAGGAATAGTCCTGCCCGGTCACGGCCGGCCCGTCCTGGGTGGGACTCGGGGTCGTCGAGGTCGACGGGGACTCGCTGGGCGAGGGCGTCGAGTCGCTCGACGGCTCGCTGCTCGTCTTGTCGTCAGAGCCCTTGTCGTCGTTGTCGTTGCCCGACAAGGTGACCACCAGGGCGATGCCCACCCCGGCGATGACGAGGACCAGTGCGACGAGAGCGGCGATCAGGCCGGTGTTCGTCTTGCTGGGCTGGGGCTGCTGATAACTCACGATCCACTCCTGTTTTGGTTCTGGTGCCGGAGGGGGGACTTGAACCCCCACGCCCTAGAGCACAGGTACCTAAAACCTGCGTGTCTGCCAATTCCACCACTCCGGCGCACTGCGACATCCTAGTTGGCGCGCAGGCAGGCGCTGACAGGCATCTGCCCGTCCCGGCGCCCAGTGAAACCCTCTCCCGGTGAACCTCAGTCCAGGTGCAGGTCCTTGTGCAACTTGGCGACGTGGCCGGTGGCACGCACGTTGTAGAGGGCGAGGGTGATCACGCCCTCCTCGTCGATCGCGAAGGTGCTGCGGATGACTCCCTCGACGACCTTGCCGTAGAGCTTCTTCTCGCCGAATGCGGCGTACGACGTGAGCACGGACTTCTCGGGGTCCGAGAGGAGCGTGATGGTCAGCGAGTCGCGCTGGCGGAACTTGACGAGCTTCTCGGGCTTGTCCGGCGAGATGCCGATGACGTCATAGCCGGCCACCTTCAGCGAGTCCAGGGACTCGGTGAAGTCGCAGGCCTGCTTGGTGCAGCCAGGGGTCATCGCCGACGGGTAGAAGTAGACGATGACCTTGCGACCGCGATAGTCGGCGAGGGACACCTGCTCGCCCGTGTCGGAGGTCAGGGTGAAGTCGGGGGCGGTGTCTCCGGGGGAGAGGCGCTCGGTCATGGGATCTCCTTGTTGCAAACGATTTGCAATGACGTAATGTGCTCAGCATGCACGTTCCAGATGGCTTCCTCGACGCACCCACCTCGGTGGCCACCGGAGTGATAGCCGTTGCCGGCGTCGCGGTGGCCCTGCGCGGTGCGCGTCACGAACTCGATGACCGTACCGCCCCGCTGGCAGGACTCGTCGCCACCTTCGTCTTCGCTGGGCAGATGATCAACTTCCCGGTCGCCGGCGGCACCAGCGGTCACCTGCTCGGAGGCGTGCTCGCCGCGGTCCTGGCCGGGCCCTACACCGCCGTGCTGTGCATCAGCGTCGTGCTGCTCGTGCAGGCCCTGTTGATGGCCGACGGTGGCATCACCGCGCTCGGCACCAACATCACGCTGATGGCGCTGGTCGGTGTCGTCGCCGGGTGGCTGGTCTTCGCCGGCGTCCGGGCAGTGCTGCCCAAGCGGGTCTCCAGCATCGCCCCGGCTGCCGCGATCGGCGCGCTGGTCAGCGTTCCGGCCGCAGCCCTCGCGTTCACCATCCTGTTCGCCATCGGTGGGACCGCCCCGGTCGAGACCGACAAGGTGCTCGGCGCGATGCTCGCCTGGCACCTGGTCATCGGCATCGGTGAGGCCGTGATCACCGGACTCGTGGTCGCCGCGGTTGCCGCGGCCCGACCGGACCTGGTCCACGGCGCCAAGCGAGTCACGGCCGAGCGCAGCCTCGAGATCCGGAAGGCGAGCACCGCATGAAGTCCCGCACCGTCCTGGTCACGCTCCTCGTGGTGTCCCTGCTGCTGGCCGGCGTCGCCAGCTTCTATGCCAGCTCCCACCCCGACGGCCTCGAACACGTCGCCGAGAAGACCGGCTTCCTCGACTCCGGCGAGGACTCCGCGACCGCGGACAGCCCGCTCGCCGACTACGGCGTCGAGGGAGTCGACAACGAACGGCTCAGCGGCGGGCTGGCCGGAGTGATCGGCTGCCTGGTCGTCCTCGCCCTGGCCGGCGGCCTCTTCTTGGTGCTGCGCCGCAGAGGCAACGATGAGGACGCCGAGGCCGAGGCCGACGCAGACGCCCCGGGCGACGACGTACGCTCCGCCGACAGCAGGGCCTGAGCATGACGGCCGGACACGACGGCCGGCTGCTGAGCAACGGGCCTGACACACATCACCACTCGACGCCGATGCACCGCGTCCCCGCGCACCTGAAGGTGCTGGTGCTGGTCGGGTTCATGCTCGTCGTCGTGGCCACGCCACACCAGTGGTGGCCGTTGTACGTCGTGTGGTTCGCCGTGGTGCTGGGCGTGATCGCCACCGCTCGGATCCGTCCGCTGTGGATGCTGAGCCGGATGCTGATTGAAGTGCCGTTCGTCCTCTTCGCCGTGCTGATGCCGTTCATCGCCACCGGTGAGCGCATCGACGTTCTGGGCGTCAGCGTCTCCCAGCCCGGCCTGGTCGCCGGCGCCACCTTCCTGGTCAAGGCCACCCTCGGCGTGATGGCCTCGCTCAGCCTGGCCGCGACCACGGACCCGGTCGACCTGCTGCGTGGCCTTCGACGACTGCACATGCCCGAGCAGCTGGTCTCGATCATGGGCTTCATGATCCGCTACCTCGACGTCATCACCGGCGAGCTGAGCCGTATGGTCGTCGGCATGCGGTCACGAGGCTGCGACCCGAGGTCGCCGCGGCACTGGCCGACCCTGGCCCGCACCCTCGGCGCCCTGTTCATCCGGTCCTACGAGCGAGGTGAGCGGGTGCACCTCGCGATGCTCTCGCGCGGCTACACCGGACGGATGCCGGAGCTGTGAGCACGCCTGTCCTTGACGTGCGTGGCCTGGCCCATGCCTATCCCGACGGCCACCAGGCCCTCTTCGGCGTCGACCTGCACGTGCATCGCGGTGAACGAGTCGCCCTGCTGGGACCCAACGGCGCAGGCAAGACCACCCTGGTCCTCCACCTCAACGGGATCCTCACCGCAGGCGCCGGGTCGGTGCAGGTCAGCGGGCTCGCGGTCGAGAAGCGGAACCTGCAGGAGATCCGACGCCGGGTCGGCATCGTCTTCCAGGACCCCGACGACCAGCTCTTCATGCCGACCGTTCGCCAGGACGTCGCCTTCGGTCCGGCAAACTTGGGGATCAAGGGCGCCGAACTCGACCGCCGGGTGATGGAGGCCCTCGACCGGGTCGGCATGGCCGACTTCGTCGACCGGCCACCGCACCATCTGTCCTTCGGCCAGCGTCGCAGGGTCGCGGTGGCGACAGTCCTGGTGATGGAGCCGGAGATCCTCGTCCTCGACGAGCCGTCCTCCAACCTCGACCCCGCGTCGCGCCGCGAGCTCGCCGACATCCTGCGCTCGCTCGAGGTGACCTTGCTGATGGTCACCCACGACCTGCCCTATGCGCTGGAGCTGTGCTCGCGCAGCGTCATCCTGCACGGGGGAGTCGTGGTCGCCGACGGGGCGACGTACGACGTCC
This sequence comes from Nocardioides sp., assembly GCA_036570405.1. Lineage (GTDB taxonomy): Bacteria > Actinomycetota > Actinomycetes > Propionibacteriales > Nocardioidaceae > Nocardioides. Next base: position 1,196 of record DATCYH010000759.1, on the reverse strand, counting down.
TGACCGACGACGCGCTGATGCGCGCCAACCGGCTGGAGCTGCCGTTCGGATTCGATCCCCGCACCATTGGTAACCTTCCGCAATGACCCACCCCGCCGAACCAGGAGTTTGACCGTGGCCAAGGAGATCAGTGCGATCGAGCTCGAGCTCGAGGAGACGCGCGAGCGCCTCGCTCAGACGATCGACCAGCTCGTCTACAGGGCGAGCCCCAAGACCATCGTCAGCCGTGAGGTCGCGTCGGTGAAGGCGCACTTCGTCGACCCGCAGACCGGTGCGCCGCGCACCGACAACATCCTGAAGGTCGTCGGCGGCGTCGTCGGTGCGGTCGCACTGTTCGTGGTCGTGCGCAAGGTCGCTCGCTGACGGTGAGTGACAAGACCCCCATCAAGATGCTCCACGACCGGATCCTGGTCGAACTCGACCAGGAGTCCGGCGAACGCCGCTCGGCCGGCGGCATCGTCATCCCGGCGACGGCTGCCATGGGCGGCCGCAGGCTGGCCTGGTCGAAGGTCGTCGGTGTCGGACCGCACGCGCGTGCGGTCGAGAAGGGCGACCGGGTCCTGTTCGACCCGGACGAGAAGGCCGAGGTCGAGGTCAACGGCGAGGTCTATGTGGTGATGCGCGAGCGCGACGTCCATGCCGTCGCCGCGGACCGGCTCGCCGACGAGGGCGCCGGCCTCTATCTGTGACCTGCATAACGTCGGCGCACAGGTCGTCGTTGTTGCAGCATGCAGATTCGTCTCCGGCAGGTCCGCCCGGGTTCGCGCAGGACCCTGTTCACGGGCGTGGCCATCGCCCTGGTCGTCCCCCTGCTGGGCACCCTCCCACCGTCGGGAGCCGAGGCCGCCGGCCCGGCGTACACCGCCACGATCACCACCACCGAGCACGGCATCCCGCACATCGTTGCCAAGGACTGGGGGTCGTTGGGCTTCGGAAGCGGGTACGCCGCCGCCTCGTCGTCGATCTGCACCCTCGCCGACACCCTGGTCACCGGGCGCGGCGAGCGCTCGCTGTGGTTCGGCGCGGGCGACTATGACGACCAGGTCGCGATCTCGGCCAGCAACCTCGAGGTCGACACGCTGGTCGGCGACATGCGCAACCGAAAGGTCGTCGAGAAGCTCCTGGCCGACCCGGTGCGTGGTCCCAGCGACCGGATGAAGCGGATGGTCGAGGGCTACACCGCGGGCCTGAACACC
>DATCYH010000758.1:0-6417 GCA_036570405.1 Nocardioides sp. | reverse complement strand
GGTGGACCACGACCTCAAGCCAGTCCGGACCAGCTCACCGAAGCCCAAGGTCACACCAAGACCAGAACCGAAGACCTTCGCCGAGGTGCCACGCGAGGTGTACTACGAGAACTGCAACGCCGCCCGGGAGGCGGGCGGGGCCCCGGTCAGGTCCGGAGAACCGGGCTATGGCCGGCACCTCGACCGGGACGGCGACGGCGTCGGCTGCGAGTGACGCCTGGCTGCCTCACCTGGCCAGGAGCCACTCGGCTCCGGCGATCCTGTCCAGCCGATCGCGCGAGCGTCGGGTGCAGAGCAGGATCGCGACCAGCACCGCGGCATGGATGCTGCCCAGGACGATCAGCAGGTAGGCACCGTGCAGCGAGGAATCGAGCGGGGCCACGACGCCGGCAACGATCGAGGCGGCCATCAGCAGTGTCGTGCCGAGTCGGTCCAGGCGCACCGGGGCGAGGAACGGCACCAGCCAGAGGAAGTACCACAGGTGGACGACCGGGCTGAGGAGGATCAGGGCCGACATCATCACGACGGTCGCGTGCAGGGCCGCGACGCGGTCGCCGGTGCGCCAGCCCAGCGCGATACCCAGCACCACGACTCCGGAGGCTGCGGTGGCGAGGGCGCGGACCAGGTCGAGGAAGAACGCGTCGCCGGTGCCGGAGCCGAGCAGCTCGGCGACCTGGTCGAGCGCACCCCCGAGCACCGTCGGAGCCGAGAGCGGAGTGTTCACCGTGCCGGGCACGGTGAGCGCCCCGGCCCAGCCGGCACCGAGGCCCCAGGCGGCACCCAGACCGAAGAGCGTGCCTAGCGAGATCGCGCCGACCGCAGCGAGACGGCGTACCCGTTCGACCGTCGGGGCGGCGAGGGGCAGTGACACGAGCGCGACCGCGATGCAGATCAGCCCGCCGGGCAGCTTCACGGCAGCGGCGGCGCCACCCAGGACCGCGGCCCACTGCCAGCTCCGCTCGGCGGCCACGACCAGGGCGGCGGCCATCAGGCCGACCATCAGCAGGTCGTTGTGCAGGCCACCGACGCCGTTGGCCATCATCAGCGGTGACGCGATCACGATGCCGGTGGAGAGCGCCGGGTTGACGCCGGTCCAGCGCGCCAACCGCGGGATCGCCCACGCCAGCAGGACCAGGCCGGTCACCGCGATACAACGGTGGAACACGACCAGCACCCAGGGGTCGCTGGTCAGCCGGGCAGCCAGGTCCCCGAGGATCAATGGCAGCGGGCCGTAGGGCGTGGGGGTGTCCATCCAGCGCGGGTCCACCGCGTTGACGATCGGCCCACGCAGCGTCGCCGGGCCGTGGTCATAGGGCGAGACGCCGAGCGTGGTGAGCATCCCCTGAGCGGCATAGCTCCACCCGTCGCGCGAGAAGAGCGGCGGGGCGATCATCAGCGGTGCCGACCAGACCAGGGTGGCCCGGCGTACCGTGCCGAGCGCAGCGTCGCGTCCGGCCTGCTGCGTGCTGGCGATGTGGCGGCACAGGGTCAGCCAGGCGGTGGCGAGCAGGCCGAGTCCGGCCAGGACCAGGCCCAGGCCGAACATTCGGCCGGGCATCGTCTCGCGGATCACGGTGAACACGTCGAGGTGGAGCAGTCGGGCGGTGTCCGGGAGCGGGGAGACGACCAGCCCGCCCACGAACACCAGGCACGAGCCGGTCAGTCCGCGAGCGATCACACCGCGAGGCTAGGCACCTTGGACCACGGGAGCCGGAGCGCTCGGTGAATGGCATCCGAACGGCATGTGGCGCCTCGGTCCTCAGACGCCCTCGCGGTCGTTGAAGCCGGGGTGCACGAACGGCTCGCCCTGCTTCAGCGTCTCGACCGCGCCGGGGTGCGCCCGTTCGAGGTGGGCGATCGCCTTGCGGCGATAGCGCAGGATCTGGACGATGCCGAGCAGCCAGAAGACATATTGCGCGCACATCGCGACACGGAAGTCGGTGAGGTCGTATGCCGTCGCCCCGGCCGGTTCGAGCAGGTCGAGGATGATGCCGATCAGGGCCATCGTCATCAGGGACGCGACGAACCCGCCGATGTTGACCAGCCCGTTGGCGCGACCCAGCGTCTCCTCGGGGCTGAAGGTGCGGGCCAGGTCGAAGCCGACCATCGAGGCGGGGCCACCGGACGCGGTGACGCAGACCAGCACGACGAGCAACCAGATCGGGGCCTGGCCGGGCCACAGGAGCACGACGGTCCAGGTGACGACGATCGCGATGACGATGCCGACCACGATCCAGGAACGATAGAAGGGCACCACCGAGACCACCCGGCCCAGCACGATGCCGCTCACCATCACCCAGCCGATCATCACCGTCAGCAGGGTGCCGGCCGCGGTCGGTGTCAGACCCTGCCCGGCGACCAGGAACGGATAGCCCCACAAGAGCACGAAGACCGTCATCGAGAACTGGCTGGTGAAGTGCGACCACATCCCCAGGCGGGTGCCGGGATTGCCCCACACGGAACGGACCGAGGTGGCCAGGGCACGCAGCTTGATCCGGACCGGGGCGATCTTCTCGTAGGGCGAGTCCTTGACCAGGCAGGCAGTGGCCACCAACAGCGGGACACCGATCATCGAGACCGCCGCGAACGCCTTGGTCCAGCCGAACTCGTGAAGGAGCAGCGAGAGCGGGCCGGCGGCGACGACCCCGCCCAGCTGCCCGATCTGCCCGGTGAGCTGCGCGAGCATCGACCCCTGACGGACCAGGAACCAGGCAGAGACCAGGCGCAGCACACAGACGAAGACCATCGCATCGCCGGCCCCGACGAATGCCCTGGCCACGACGGCAGCTCCAAAGCTGGTGGTGAAGGCGAAGGCGAGCTGGGCCAGGGTCATCGTGACCAGGCCCGAGAGCAGCAGGGCCCGGGACCCGTAGCGGTCGAGCATCACCCCGACCGGCACCTGCATGCCGGCATAGACCACCAGTTGCAGCACCGTGAAGAAGGCCAGCTGGGTGCCGTTGATCTCGAAGCGCTCGGTGGCGATCAAGCCGGCAACGCCCAGCGAGCTCCGGTGGAAGACGGCCAGCACGTAGACGAGGACCGCGACGATCCAGATCACCCACGCCCGGCGGCCACCGATGTCGTGGAGCTGGGCGCGGGTCATGCACTCATCGTCTCAGGGCCAAGCGCCCCTGCTCGCCGCTGACCCGTCGTGAACTCACATTTGGCCGCTCGCTGACCCGTCGTGAATTCACATTCGGCGCCGCCCCTCGAGCGACCGGTGCGCCCGACGCCGAGAAATGCGAGAGGGCCCGCGGTGGACGCGGGCCCTCTCATGCTGTTGCGTGGCAGATGAAGGATTCGAACCTTCGAAGCTTTCGCGACGGATTTACAGTCCGCTCCCATTGGCCGCTCGGGCAATCTGCCTCAGCACCACCCCGGCCTTGGCCGGGCGACAGCAAGACGAAAGAATAGCGCAGCACGCTCACAGACTAAAAATGCCGTCACCCACACCGGGTCTCGGCGAAGCAGAGGAGAAGTCATGGCCGACTCGTCGTTCGACATCGTCAGCAAGATCGACCGCCAGGAGGTCGACAACGCGCTGGGCCAGGCAGCCCGCGAGATCACCACCCGATTCGACTTCAAGGGCACCGGCGCCAGCATCGAGTGGCAGGGTGAACAGGCCATCGAGATCAGCGCCTCCGCCGACGACCGGGCCAGCGCGGTGCTCGACGTCTTCCAGGGCAAGCTCGTCAAGCGCAACCAGTCCCTGAAGATCCTCGACGCCAGCGAGCCGCGCCAGTCGGGTCAGGTCTCCAAGATCTCGATCACCCTCAAGGAGGGCATCTCGTCCGAGGACGCCAAGAAGATCTCCAAGTTGATCCGCGACGAGGGCCCCAAGGGCGTCAAGGCCCAGATCCAGGGTGACGAGCTCCGGGTGTCCTCCAAGAAGCGCGACGACCTGCAGGCCGTTCAGCAGTTGGTCAAGTCGCAGGACTATGACTTCGCGGTGCAGTTCACCAACTATCGCTGAACCGGTTGCCAGGTGGCCCCGCGCCACTAGCATCCGGGGCATGACCCGCAATCCGGAAGCCGAGATCGAGATCGACGCGCCACTCGAGACCGTGTGGCGGGTGATGCTCGACGTCGACGCCTATCCCGAGTGGAACCCGTTCGTCGTCAAGGCCGAGTGCAACAACCCACCCCGAGTTGGCGACCCGATCCTGCTGCACGTGAAATGGGCCAGCGGCAAGGGCGTGACGTCACCCGAGCGGATCAAGGTGCTCGAGGCGCCGACACGTGACTCGAGCGGTACGACGACCGCGACGCTCGCCTATGTCTTCGAGGGTTGGCCCGCGAAGCTGGGTCTGGTGAAGGGGATCCGCTACCAACGCCTGCGCCAGGTCGGCGGCGGCCCCACGACGTACTCCACGATCGAGGAGTTCAGCGGACCGCTCGTGAAACTTGCCGGTCCGGGGCGGGTGGCCGAGGGGTTCGTTCGGCACGCCCGCGCCCTCAAGGAACGGGCCGAGAACCGCCCCTGATCAAGGCCCCGGCACCTGGCTCGAGATCCGGGCGACCCTGCTCATGTGCCCTGTCGTGCATCGGGTGATGGACACCGACGAGCACACAAGATCCGAGATGGCTGAGACGCCTCACGGTGCTTCGTAAGGCGGACTAAGGTGGAACTTCGAGAGGCATCCACCGTCCGCATCCAGGCGAAAACTGGAACGTGTTCCATTTCTGCCATACTCTCGGTACGGGCGGAGCGGACAAATCAGTCAGGAAGTAGGTAGGCGCGGTGGCCAAGCAGGTCCAGCAACTCGATCGTGTGATCATCCGATTCGCGGGTGATTCCGGTGACGGCATGCAACTCACCGGAGACCGATTCACCCAGGAATCGGCCGCGTTCGGCAACGACCTGGTCACGCTGCCCAACTTCCCCGCCGAGATCCGGGCGCCTCAGGGCACCATCCCCGGCGTCTCGTCGTTCCAGGTGCACTTCGCCGACCACGACATCCTCACCGCCGGCGACTCCCCCGACGTGCTGGTGGCGATGAACCCGGCCGCGTTGAAGGCCAACCTGAGCGACCTAGCCAAGGGCGCCTCGATCATCGTGGACACCCATGACTTCACCACCCGCAACCTGGCCAAGGCCGGCTATGCGGAGAACCCACTCGACGACGGCTCACTGGACGAGTTCGACCTGCACCGCGTCGACCTGACCGGGATGACCGTCGAAGCGGTCAAGGAGTTCGGACTCTCCCGCAAGGACGCCGCCCGGGCGAAGAACATGTTCGCCCTCGGCCTGCTGTCGTGGATGTATGGCCGCCCCACAGAGAACACGACTGCGTTCCTGTCGAAGAAGTTCGCCAAGGTGCCCGACATCAGGGACGCCAACATCAAGGCGTTCAAGATGGGTTGGAACTTCGGCGAGACCACCGAGACGTTCATCGTCCAATATGAGGTCAAGCCTGCTGCGATGCCGCCGGGCACCTATCGCAACATCTCCGGCAACCTCGCGCTCTCCTACGGCCTGGTCGCAGCCGGCGTACAGTCCGGGCTCCCGGTGTTCCTCGGCTCCTACCCGATCACTCCGGCCTCCGACATCCTCCACGAGCTCTCCAAGCACAAGTCGTTCGGCGTGACGACGCTTCAGGCCGAGGACGAGATCGCCGGAGTCGGCGCCGCCATCGGCGCCTCCTTTGCCGGTCACCTCGGCGTCACCACCACGTCCGGCCCCGGTGTCGCCCTGAAGGGTGAGGCGATCGGCCTGGCAGTGATGACCGAGCTGCCGCTGCTGGTGATCAACGTGCAGCGCGGCGGCCCCTCCACCGGCCTACCGACCAAGACCGAGCAGTCCGACCTGCTCCAGGCCATGTTCGGGCGCAACGGCGAGGCGCCGGTCCCGATCGTGGCTCCCCAGTCGCCCGGGGACTGCTTCACGGCCGCCGTGGAGGCAGCCCGGATCGCGGTCACCTACCGCACCCCGGTGATGCTGCTCAGTGACGGCTACCTGGCGAACGGTTCCGAGCCCTGGGCGATCCCCTCGGTCGACGACCTGCCGGTGATCGAGCCCCGCTTCGCCTCCGCGGACGACCTGGCCGAGGGTGAGGAGTTCGCTCCCTACAGCCGCGACGAGGAGACCCTCGCCCGGCCCTGGGCGATTCCCGGCACCCCCGGCCTCGAGCACCGCATCGGCGGGCTCGAGAAGGGCGACGGTCACGGCAACATCTCCTACGATCCGGCCAACCACGACAAGATGGTCCGGCTGCGCCAGGCCAAGGTCGACCGCATCGCCAACTCGCTGCCCCCGCTCGAGGTGGACGATCCCTCGGGTGCCGCAAAGGTCCTCGTGCTCGGCTGGGGATCGACGTACGGCCCGATCGGCGCCGGAATCCGCCGCGTCCGCAAGGCCGGCTCCAACGTGGCCCAGGTGCACCTGCGCCACCTCAACCCGTTCCCGAACGACCTCGG
>DATCYH010000757.1:0-2897 GCA_036570405.1 Nocardioides sp. | reverse complement strand
GACCCGGACCACCGTCTCGACGGGGCTGATCCAGACCTTGCCGTCCCCGATCCGACCGGTGGCGGCGGTCTTGACGATGATCCCGACCACGTCGTCGGCGTCAGCGTCGTCGACCACGATCTCGATCCGGATCTTGGGGACCAGGGCGATGTCGTACTCCGCCCCGCGGTAGACCTCCGTGTGGCCCTTCTGCCGGCCGTAGCCGCTGACCTCGCTCACGGTCATCCCCGTGACGCCGAAGGTCTCGAGCGCCTCGCGGACGTCCTCCCACTTGTGCGGCTTGATGACCGCGGTGACCAGCTTCATGCTTCTGCTCCTTCGGAGACGGGGGCCTTGGTGGACAGCGTGGATCCGGTGAGGAGGCTGCGTCGACCGGCAGTGCCGACGAAGTCGTAAGCGGACTCGCCGTGCTCGGCGAAGTCGATGCCCTCAATCTCCTCGTCCTCGGTGATCCTCCAGCCGATCGTGTACTTGATGGCCAGGGCGATCACCAGGGTCGCGAGGGCCGACCAGACGATCGCGAAGAGGGCCACCACGGTCTGGATGACGAGCTGCTTCGCGCCGTCGCCGTAGAACAGGCCGCCACTCGTGGCCAGGAAGCCGATGCCGATGGTGCCGATGAGTCCGGCCACCAGATGCACGCCGACGACGTCGAGCGAGTCGTCATACCCGAGCTTGTACTTGAGCCCGACCGCCAGGGCCGCAGCGGCACCGGCGACGACACCGAGGATCAGCGAGCCGACCGGCGACAGTGCGCCACAGGCCGGGGTGATGGCGACCAGACCGGCGACGACACCCGAGGCGGCACCGAGGCTGGTGCCCTTCCCGTCGCGGATCTTCTCGACCAGCAGCCAGCCGATCATGGCAGCGGCGGTGGCGGCGGTGGTGTTCACCCAGACCAGGCCGGTCTCGCCGACGAAGTTGGCGGCGAAGGCTGCGCTGTTGGTGTAGAACTCGCCCTCCTCGCCGCCGACACCGGCGGTGGCGCCCGGGACGAACGAGCCGACGTTGAAGCCGAACCACCCGAACCAGAGCAGACCGGCGCCGATCATCGTGAGCGGCAGGTTGTGCGGCTTCATCGACTCCTTGCCGAAACCCTTGCGGGCACCGATGACAAGGGCCAGGACCAGGCCTGCGACACCGGCGTTGATGTGCACAACGGTGCCGCCGGCGTAGTCGAGCGGGACGACCTCGGCGACAGCCTCGGCACCCTCACCGACAGTCCCGAAGATCATCGCGGCCAGGCCGTCCGGGTTGCCGGAGAGGAAACCGCCGCCCCACACCTGGTGGGCCAGGGGGAAGTAGGACAGGGTGACCCAGATCGGGACGAAGAGCATCCAGGTGGAGAACTTCACCCGGTCGGCGATCGCTCCGCTGATCAGGGCGGCGGTGATCACGGCGAAGGTCAGCTGGAAGGCGACGGTGAGGTAGGCCGACGGGTCGATGCCAGTGAGGCCGAAGAGTGCGAACGGGTCGGCGAAGAAGGTGCCGACCGCGCCTCCGGCGATCTCGCCGTCGGTGCTTGCAGTGATCGAGCTGTAGGACATCGAGAAGCCCCACAGGATGTAGACGATGCTGATCGCGCCCATCGCCCCGAACGACATCATCATCATGTTCAGGATCGACTTGGACCGCGTCATGCCGCCGTAGAACAACGCCAGACCAGGCGTCATCAGCAGGACGAGGGACGCGGAAGTGAGAACCCAGGCTGCGTGGCCGGTGTCCATGGAACCTCCAGGTGTGCGTTCACGGTTGGAGCCGGAGTTCCTCCTCCGACCTCGGTGTCGGCAGGCTCCTGCTCAGTGGTGAAACCTTCACCCCTGGAGATTTCGGCGTGCGCGCTCGCGTGTTGCGTGAAAGAAACGAGTGCGCGCCGGGTGTTACTTCCGTGTTTCGTCGAACTCACCGCGCGGGTCGCCCCGCGCAGCCAGCCCGAGCCAGCTCAGCCCAGCAGTGCGTCGACGAAGGCCTCGGGCTGGAAGGGGGCCAGGTCGTCGGCGCCCTCACCCAGGCCGACGAGCTTGACCGGGACGCCGAGTTCGCGCTGCACGGCGACAACGATGCCGCCCTTGGCCGAGCCGTCGAGCTTGGTGAGCACGATGCCGGTGACGTTGACGATCTCGGAGAAGACGCGGGCCTGGATCATGCCGTTCTGGCCGGTGGTCGCGTCCAGGACGAGCAGCACCTCGGTGACCGGGGCCTGCTTCTCGATCACTCGCTTGACCTTGCCGAGCTCGTCCATCAATCCGGCCTTGTTCTGCAGGCGGCCGGCAGTGTCGACCAGGACGACGTCGGTGCCCTGCTCCACGCCCTGCTTGACGGCCTCGAAGGCGACGCTCGCGGGATCCGAGCCGTCGGGGCCCTTCACGACGGGTACGCCGACCCGCTCGCCCCAGGTCGCCAGCTGCTCGACGGCGGCTGCGCGGAAGGTGTCGGCCGCACCGAGCACTACCGAGCGCTCGTCGGCGACCAGGATGCGCGAGATCTTGCCGACGGTGGTGGTCTTGCCGGCACCGTTCACACCGACCACCAGCACGACACCGGGCTTGCCGTCCTGACCAGTGACCTGGAGTCCGCGATCCATGCTCGGGTCGACCAGGTTGATCAGCTCCTCGCGGAGCACCTCTCGCGGGGTCCCGGCGTCATTGCCCTCGACGCGGAGGCGGGTGCGCAGCTTCTCCACGAGCTCTTGGGTCGGCTTGACCCCGATGTCCGCGGTGAGCAGGACATCCTCGATGTCCTCCCAGGTGTCCTCGTCGAGACGGTCCCTGGAGAGCAGGGCGAGCAGTCCCCGGCCCAGGCCTCCCTGGGATCGGGAGAGTCGCTGGCGCAGGCGCACGAGCCGGCTGGCAGTGCCTTCCGGCTTCTCCAGCGTGGGGGCCGAGGGCTCCACCTCG
>DATCYH010000756.1:0-7619 GCA_036570405.1 Nocardioides sp. | reverse complement strand
CCGAGCGCGCCACTGACGACGCAGCGGCTGCCACCCCGGGTGAGGCGATCTCGGACGCAACCGACGAGCCGGTTGCCGACACCACGCCGGACAACCCGGCCGAGGTCGTCGACCTGGACGACAAGCGCGGCTGAGCCCCACCGTACGACTGCTGAGGCGGTCCCGACCTGCGGGTCGGGGCCGCTTCGTCATTTCCGCGAACTGGCAGTTGTTGCGCGCCGAACCTGCACTTGTTGTGGCGCGAACTGGCAGTTCTTGCGCATCGAACCTGCACTTGTTGTGGCGCGAACTGGCAGTTCTTGCGTGCCGAACCTGCAGTTGTTGCGGTCGAGGACGCGGTACGACGTCAGGCGGCGTCGGCGGCGAGCTCGGCGTCTTCTGCCTTCACCCGCTGCGTGGCACGGTGCTCGGCCCAGAAACTCAGCACCGGGATCGTGCCGCAGACCAGCGTGATCACCGTGTAGCCGATCTCCCAGCGCTCCTGCCGCGCCAGCAGGAACGCGGTGATCAGGAAGATCATGTAGAGCCAGCCGTGCGCCACGCCGAGATAGCTGGTGATCGCCTCACCGACCTGCTGCGGGTCCGAGCCGGCGGCCCACAGGTCGGGGGTGCTCGGGATGATTCCCCACATGCCGCTGCCGTCGAAGTTCGCCAACGGAACGCCGATCAGGATGAGCACGATCAACAGCACACCGACGATGGTTGCCATGATGCGATAGCGGGTCAGGGCGGGGTTCTTCACGCCTTCGAATCTACCCGCTCGGACTCGTCCTTCATCCAGCGCCACCAGATGAAGCCGGCGAAGAGGCCGAAGACCCACCACTCCACCGCATAGAGGAAGTTGCGCAGGCCGGTGGAGGCCTTCGCCTCGGGCAGCTGGTCGGGACCGACCGCCTCGAGGCCCGTCGTACCGTCGTTGACCGCGTCGTCGCCCACCGGCCAGTCACCTTCGGCGGTCTCCTCGGCGATCACGACATATCCGCCGTAGAGGTCCTGGTCGACGTGCTGGATGGCGTCGGCGAGCCGCACCTGCGGGAGTACGTCGTCCGACGGGTCGTCATCGGTGACTCCGCGGGTGCCCTCGGTCGGCTGGAGCAGCCCGACGAACTCTGCACTGCCCGTGGGCGGCGCCGGGGCCTCCTCGACGGTGGGGGCCCAGCCTCGGACCACCAGGATCGCGGGGTTGCCCGGCGCGTCGGTGGCCAGTGGCGTCACCGCCCAGAAGCCGTCCTTGCCGTCGGACTCGCGGTCCTTGATGTAGACGGTCCCCTCGGGCACCCACTCACCCTCGAGCAGCACCGGCGCACCGAGCCCGGCCCCGGGGAACGGGTCGTCGGCGCCGAGTACGTCGTCGAGCGGCTTCGGCTCGACCAGCGTCAGGTCGCGGGCCTCGTGCGCACGCTGCTGCTGCCAGGCGTCGAGCTGCCAGAAGCCGAGGCCGGTGGCGACGACCACGCAGACGAGCCCCACCAGGTGAAATCCCCAGAACTTGGGGGCAAGGAGGCGGCGGGCGGACACGACGAAAGACTACGTCGCACCTCGGCCCGGGCTGTGGGCCGGTCGGGTGGCCTACCGCAGGCCGGTGGGCTCGTCGAGCGGCACCAGCTCGTTGCACACGGCGAACGGCAGGTGGTCACCCAGGACGAGGCCAGCCGCGGCCACCGGGTTGCGCACCTTGAAGCCGATCCGTCCCGTGGCGGCGTCCGCGACGGGCAGCCCTTCGAAGGCGTCGTCCCAGGTCACCGGGCCGGTCTCGGGCCAGAGGTCGAGCAGGTCGGCACGCAGGTGCATGTCGGTCCGGTCGAGGGCGGTGCGCGCGGTCACGACACCGCTGGTCACGTTGACCGCGAAGGCACCGAAGGCGTCGAGCCCGTTCAGGTCGACCTTCTCCAGCAGGGCGTCCTGGTCCTGAGGCGTGGCGTCGGGGCCGAGCGCGTCGTTGATCGGGATGCAGTCGGTGCGGAGGTAGGCCGTCGCGGTTCCGTCGTCGAGCAGATCGGTCAGCGCCGGGTCCGAGGCCAGCACCGGCTCGCCCTCGTCGGCGACGCCGGAGACGACCAGGTGCTGCTCGGGGATGACCACGGAGTGCTGCAGCGGTGGGACATCCGCATCGACCGCTTCGGCGACCTCGTCCATGTCCTGGTCTTCGCGGAAGGCGAGGACGTGACCGGGACCTTGGGGTCCGGTGAACCTGGCCTCCCACGTCACGTCGTCCTGGCTGAAGCCGTGGTCAAGCCACAGCCGGGAGTTCTCGTCGCGGAGCAGGCCGTCGGTGAGCACCATTGCCTCGCGGTCCACCCGCTCCCAGAAGGCGCTGCGGTCAGTCATCAGCGAGTCGCTGGTCAGGTCCGGGACACCGAAGTAGGTGCGGAGCTCGGTGTAGTCGGTGATGGTGAGGACCTCGGTCGCTGCCGGCACGAGCGCCAACACCATCCGCGGGTCGCTCACCGCGTCGTCGGTCGGAGGTTGCAGTTGGCTGGGGATCGCCGTGGAGGAGGGCTGGGCCTCGGGCCGCTGCGGCGCCTGGTGAGCGTCGCTGCAACCGCTCACGAACGCGAGGGTGAGCAGCAGCGGGGCCGCCAGCCGGGTCCGGAGCACGCCGAGATGTTATCCGCGGGCACTGCTTTCATCGCGCGAGGCCCAGTAGAGCACCGGGATCAGGGCCAGGGCGAGCAGGCCACCGGCGAGGGAGAGGAAGGCGAAGCTGGAGGCTTCCATCACGACCCCGGAGGCGATCCCGCCGCCGGCGCCGGCAAGGGCGATCAGCACGTCGATGCTGCCCTGCACCCGCGGACGGTTGCCCGGAACAGTCGCGTCGACGACCAGCGCCGTGCCGGCGATGACCCCGAAGTTCCACCCCAGCCCGAGCAGCATAAGCGCCACGATCAGCAGCCCGAGTGAGTCGCCGGGCGCGACTGCGGCGACCAGGCCAGCGGCAAGCAGGGTGATCCCCGAAGCGATCGCCATCGGCGTACGCCCGATCCTGTCCACGAGCACCCCGGTGACCAGGGAGGGGAGGTACATCGCGCCGATGTGCAGCCCGATCACCAGCCCGACCGCGGCGAGCTCGTGGTGGTGGGCGCGCATGTGCACCGGGGTCATCGTCATGATCGCCACCATCGCGATCTGCGAGAGCACCATGACCGCGGCCCCGACGTAGGCACCGACCGCTGGCGGCGGGACGACCACCGGGCACTCGGTTGCGGGCAGCCGCGCCGCCTCTGCCTCGTCGAGGCGCCGGGCCAGCAGGTAGGGATCGGGTCGCAGGAAGACGAGCAGCACGAGGCCCGCGCTGAGGTAGGCCGCCGCGGCGAGGAGGAACGGTCCGGCCAGGGCTGGTAGACCGAGGTCGGTGGCGAGGTGCCCGAGTGGGTCGACCAGGTTGGGGCCGGCGACGGCACCGAGGGTGGTGGAGACCATCGCGATGCTGACCGCGGTGCCGCGCTTGGTCGGGGCGGCGAGGTCGGTGCCGGCGTACCTCGCCTGCAGGTTGGTCGCACTGCCTGCGCCATAGATGAAGAGTGCGACGAAGAGGAGCGGGACCGAGTCCCACTCGGCCGCGAGGACCACGCCGATCGCGCCGATGCCACCGACGATGAACCCGAGGCCGAGCCCCATCCGCCGGCCCCATGAGTGTGTGGAGCGGCCGACGAGGAACGCGGCGAGTGCGGAGCCGACGGTGAAGAGTGCGGTGGGCACGCCGGCGAGGCCCTCGGAGCCGAGCATGTCCTTGGCGATCAGGGCACCGACGGTGATGCCCGCGGCGAGGCCTGCGCCCCCGAGGACCTGGCTGGCGACGACGACCGCGAGGGTACGCCGTTGGACGCGGGCCCGGTCGTGTTCGGTGAGCTCGGTGATCACTCGTGGAGGCTACGGGACGCCGAGTGAACGGGCTCGTCATTTCCGGGGTGTGCCACAGTTCGAGGAAGGCCCGGAAGAACTCGCGGGCACCGCGGAACAGAGCAGGGAGATTCAGATGGCCGTGCCCTATCCGAACGATCGGCAGCGATCTGGCAATGGCCAGGAGCGAGACTTCCGGATCGGGATCGCCAGCAAGGTGATCCTGGAGTCCCTCGACGAAAACCTCGAGTGGGATTCGCTCCTGGTGCGAACCGCGTCTCGACTCAGGCTCAGCCTGGAGGTGGCCTCGGAGCGCACCAGGGTGCGGGACGCCTTCCTGGCGGCGGAGCTGGACCTGGAGTGGACGAATCAGGTCGTCTACACCGTGGACGGCACGTTCCGGCGTCCGCTCGCCGTCGGAGACCCCGAGGCTGTTGCTGGGGCCGATCTGCGCGAGGTAGCCGATGCGGTGCTGGGGCTGGGGTGGCCCGGCCCGGGGCACAAACCGAGTCGGACGATCTATGAGTGCTTCGTCGGACTCGGCGGCCGCTATCGCCACTGCGACGTCTATTGGGCCATGCACAAGCATCTGAAGGACTTCAAGCTCCGGGTGGTGCGTGCCCACTGGATGCTGCAGGACGACCTGTCGGCGATGCTGGCCGATCCCAGCCTGACGCAACACGAACGGCAAGCGATCGAGCGGGAGCTCGAGGAGGACCTGGTTCGCCGGTACGTCGCCTGGTTGGGGCGACCGGTCAAGAAGCGGCGCTTCGCGAACGGGCGGGAGGCGGACCTGTTCGACCCCTCGCGTGGACTGCTCATCGAGGCGAAGGTCTATCACCGAGACGATGTGCTGGTGGCCCATGGCATGGGCCAGGCCATGTACTACCGCACCTTGGACCGGCTCCCCATCGACACGAGGATCGCGGTGCTCATCCCCGGTGCTCCGAGTGATGCGGTGGTGCGGCTCCTGGACATCTATGACGTCGGGCTGATTCATCCTCAGGGTGACTCGTTCGTGGAGGTGCTGCGGGGGTGATGTGAAGGGGGGGCCTTCTGCTGGCGACCCGCGCGTGCGCGGTTCCAATCGCGTCCTTTCGCCCACTATGACGCGGGACGCATTCAATGCAGTGGCTACTTGCTCTGGCGGCGACAGGTGGTCGAGGTACGCAACTGGTCCGCACGCGAGCGCGGCGGATGGCGGGCTTGTTCTCGGTGGCCGGGAACGGGGCGTCCTAACCGGTGGTCGCCTCCCTTTGTCACCATCTACCGTCACGTTTATGTCGCGCCGATCGGGCACCTGCACGCTGTGCGGGTTGCACACTAACGACCTTCAGAAGGAGGACGTGTTCCCGACCTGGGCACGCAACCTGTTGAAGGAGGAGCTCGCCGAGTCGCCTGCCACTGGCCAGTGGCCGGAGAAGGTCGTGCTGCCGGCATGCGAGCCCTGCAATGGAGGACTCGGCCGCGAATTCGAGAATCCTGTGGCACCCATTCTGAAGCCCCTTGCGCGCGGTATCTCGCAGACCCTGGACCGGGACCAGATGCGCCTGGTCGCAGCGTGGGCTCGGTTGAAAGACATCGAGTACATCCTCGGTCGGCCCTACCTGCTCACCGATGACGGGCGGATCCCATTCAGCGAATCCAATCTCGCTTACTGGCGGAAGCAGCTGACCGATCTGCGTGCTACTCGGAAGCCGCCGCGCGGCTACGTGTTGCGACTCGCCATCCTCGGCGCCGCTGACGAGACCAGCCCCTATCGGCGCTTTCTCCCCAACGGATGGGGCCGCAAGCACGCAAGCATGACCAGCATCAATGCCGTCGGGCTCTTGGTGCTTGAGTCGCTTCGCGTCGACGCGCACAACGCCGCCGCATTCAACCTGCACACGAGACACGACTCCCGCGCGACGCTCATCTGGCCAGGTCTGCGAAAAGAAGCGACCATCGGCGACCGACGTGTCCCGCTTAACCACGCCAGCCGGTGGCGCGGAGAGCACGCATTCCATCCTCAGAGCGGATGGGGTGGTGGGTGGCAGATCCGCGTTGGGCGGCCTGCCTAGCACTCTGTCGGCGAGCGCACCCGCCCGACTGATGGAAGTGCGATCGGCTATTCAGCGGCACGTGTGCCTAGCCTGCCACTCGAACTGCCATCGCGACGGCGGGAACTGAGCTGTCACTGGCATTCCGCAGCACATCAGCCCGCATCAGCTTCGTCACGCTGCCGCCGACCAACTCCCTCAACGCAAGCGTGCCGCTTCGGGACGCTCAGATCTTGGCTCCCACGCACGACGCAGCGATACGACCGCACCCTGGGCAATCTCGACTAGCACGCAGTGGACTTCCTCACCGACTACGTCGCCGGGTGTGGGCAGCTGCTTCGCCTCATCGCGTCCAGGTTGACGTGGGTCTACTTGCATCTGCATCGGAGATGGCGTCCGACACGCGGAGAAGCGACAAGGTTCGCACTCCGGGGCCCTGCGGTAGAGTTATCGGCAGTGGCAACGCAGTGCTTGCCCGTCTCCGAGCCGATGAGCCCCCGCGTGGCCCCGGCGCCGAGGACAAGGTCCGCCGGATCGCACTCGTCTGTATATCGCTCTTCCCAGCCAAACCAGGGTCGAGACGCGGGTTCGATCCGGGAAGAAGTGTCATGACCAAGAACGCTGCTGGCAAGAAGGCCATCCGCACCCTGATGGCGGAGCTCGGTATCTCTTACTCGGAGGCAAAGCGTCGCCTCTCCGTCCCGTGTGATCACTACTTGATGGTCGGTGACGACTACGACGGTGGCCAGGTGGTCTTCTGCCCCACATGTGATCTTCCGGCAGATGCGATCAGCGCTTTCGACGCTGAGCACGTCTACCTCGAGTGTGAGGTCCACTCGCTGAGCGAGGCCCGGCTGACCGGGAACCTGATGGATTGCATGAACGCATATCCGATCGGCGACGAGGGCGACGGCCTCGGCCCGGCGCTGATGTCCTGCCAGTCGGTGTACCCCGGCTGGACCGACTAGACCTGGAGCTCGGGACGTCGGTTGACCTCACGCTTGAGGTACCTGACCAGTGAGTGCTGCAGCTGGGGATGAAGGTGCGCCTCTGGTTCTTCAATCACGACCGTTACGTGGAACGCGTCATCAGGAAAGAACGAGTCCTCCGCGCTCTCTGACTCTGCGATGGACTGACGAAGGCGGTCGTCTACGTCGTCGAGGTCGATCGGAGAGTCATCTGCGAGCGGTGGTGCCGGTTGCGACGTGGTTGCCGAAGCCGGTGGCGCCTCACCTGTCGCGGCGTCGCCGCCTGGTGCCGCTGCGGCCTTCTCGCCCTCCGCCGCAGCAGCGGCCTTGGTGAGATCGGGGATGGCGGCGAGGACGACCGCGATGTGGAGAAGATTCACGTACCCGAGTCCGACCGCCTCAAGGGGCAGCGCGTTCTCACGTCCCTCGATCGTGGCAAGCATCAGCTCAAGCACCCGCGCGAGGTACTGGTCGTCGATGACCTGGCCTCGGATGTAGGGCCAGTTCTTGCTCACGCCGGACGACAAGGCGTGGAGATGGTTGCGGACCCGCGACTCAAGCGACTGAAGCAGGCCATCTTGTGCGAGCGCCTCCAGCAGCGCCGAAGCTCGGGTTCGCAGCGCTGCGAGGTTCCGCCCGTGCCCGAGATTCTGCTGCTGCGCACGCAACAGCTCGACCAGAATCCGGGCTTCCCGGCGAGCGAGCTCGTCGACCGGGTTGCGCCACGCCGGTAGGTAGATGAGGCGAATCGCGTCTTCAACGTCCGAGCTCA
>DATCYH010000755.1:0-4937 GCA_036570405.1 Nocardioides sp. | reverse complement strand
GACTACCTCCACGTCTGGAAGTGACCGGGTTCAGGCGACCATCACCCGTCTCGGCGTACGCCGCGGGGTCGCCGTACGAGCCTTCTGCCAGGCGGCCGCGATGCGGGTGACGGCCTCGGCCAGCTCCTCGACCGGTCGGGTGAACGGGATGCGCACGAAGCTCTCATAGCCACCATCCACGGAGAAGACGCTGCCCGGCGCGAGGAAGACGCCGTGCTGCTCTGCCTCGAGGCAGAGTGCGCCGGCGCCCGCGATCGGCAACCGGCACCACAACGTGAGTCCGCCGCCGGGGAGTCGGAACGACCAGTCGGGCAGCTGTGCGGTGAGCGCCGAGGCCAGGTGGTCGCGCTGCTTGCGCAGCAGCCGGCGGTGCTCGGCCAGGACCGGGTCGAGCTCCTTGAGCAGGTGCAGCAGCGCGAGCTGCTCGACGATCGGCGCCCCCAGATCGAGGGTCAGCCGCGCGTTCGTCAGGGCGTCGAGTCGCGAGTGCGGCGCCCGGATCCAGCCGAGTCGCAGGCCGCCCCAGAGCATCTTGCTCGCGCTGCCCACGGTGATCGCCTCGCCGCCCGCCTCCTCGACGTGGGCAGCCAACGGGCGCGGCATCTCCTGCCCGTCGAGGGCGAGCGCCTGGTTGGCCTCGTCGACGATGGCGAGGGTCCGCGAGCGGGCCAGGATCGCGGCGAGCTCCGCCCGCTCGGCATCGCCCATCAGGTTGCCGGTCGGGTTCTGGAAGTCGGGAACGGTGTAGCTGGCGCGCGGGGCGGTCTGTCGCACGGTCGCGGCGATGCCAGCCAGGTCCCAACCGTCGATGTCGACGGGCGAGCCGATGAGTCGGTTGGCCGGGATCGCCAGTGAGCGGGTGGCGTTGGGATAGCCGGGGGACTCCACGAGCACCCGGTCACCGGGTCCGGTGACGGCGCGCACGGCGATCGCGGTGGCAGCCAGCGCTCCCGGCGTGACCATGATCTGCTCCGGGTCCGTGGGCAGGCCGCGAGCCTCGTAGGCTGCCGCGATCCGGCTCTGCAGCTCGGGCAGGCCGACCAGGTAGTAGCCGTGGTCCGCCAGGTAACCGGGCAGCTCCTCCACCGCGTGCGCATAGGCGGCGCCGAGTCCGGGCGGTGCGGGGGAGGCGGCGCAGTTGAGGTCGATCATGGACAGGTCGCCCTGGTGCCCGGTCATCCGTGGGGTGAGGATCCGGTCCGGAGCGCGACGGGGCCCGCCGGGGATCCTGGTGAAGGTGCCCGAGCCGTGCCGGGCCACGGCATAGCCCTTGTCACGCAGCTCGGCATAGGCCTTGGTGACCGTGGTGCGGCTGACCCGGATGGCGTTGGTGAGGTCCCGCTCGCTGGGCAGTCGGGTGTCGTGCGGGATCCGGCCCTCGGCGATCAACAGGCGCAGGGCGTCGGCCAATCCCGTGTAGGCCGGCGAGCGGTCGAAGTCGCCGACGAGGGTGGCCACCCGCGCGGCGGAGACGTTGCGGCTCATGCAGGCCACTGTGCCACAAGTGGCTATTTCACAGAAGGCCACTTTTCGTCGATGCTGGGTCCATGTCCCAGCTCCCTCTCGCGGCGGGCGCTGCCCCGGCCGTACGCCGTCAACTCGCCGATCTCGGTCCGGTCGCGCAGCTGCGCGCCGGGCGGCTCAGTCGACGCTTCACCCAGTTGCTGGTGGGCCTGGTGCTCTATGGCGTCTCGCTGGCGATGATGGTTCGCGGTGCGCTCGGCCTGGCGCCGTGGGACGTCCTGCACTCCGGCGTCACCCGCTTCGTGCCGTTCACCCTGGGACAGGTCGTCATCCTGTTCAGCTTCATCGTGCTGCTGGCCTGGATCCCGCTGCGAGAGAAGCCCGGGATCGGGACGCTGCTCAATGCGGTGGTGGTCGGGCTTGCCGCCGACGCGACGCTCGCCCTGCTCGTCGAGCCCTCGCAGGTCGGGTGGCGCATCGCGCTGATGCTCTCAGGGGTGGCCCTCAACGCACTGGCGACGGCGCTCTACATCGGAGCGCAGTTCGGACGAGGTCCTCGCGACGGCCTGATGACCGGGCTGGCACGACGTACCGGCTGGTCCCTGCGCCTGGTGCGCACGGGCCTCGAGGTCGCCGTGGTCGTGGTCGGTCTGGCGCTAGGCGGGGTGCTCGGCGTCGGGACCGTCATCTATGCCGTGGGGATCGGCCCGCTCGCGCAGTTGATGCTGCCCGCCTGCATCGTGGATTTGCCCAGCACTGCAGTGCGCGGCTGAGGGACTCAGCGGCGGGTGGCGATGATCGCCGACGCGTCAGGCGCGATCATCACCTCGACCGCGGCGAACCGTTCGTCGGTCAGCCACTGCTCGCGCAGGGTGTCGACGCGGCCCATCGTGATCGGGGGCCACACCTCGCAGGGGATGAAGTCGTCGAGGACCACGATCCCGCCGGGCTCGACGAGCTCGGCGATCACCTCGACCCCCACGTCCGATGGGGTCCCGGAGTCGAGGAAGAGCAGCGAGAACGGCCCCTTGTCGCGCAGCGTCGACCAGTCCGCGGCCAGCACCTCGACGGAGTCGTCGTCGGCGAAGATCTCCGCGGCAGCACCGGCGAGCTTCGGGTCGAGCTCGGCAGAGATGATGCGTGCGTCGGTGCCCACGCCGCTGCGCAGCCAGGCCGTGCCGACGCCGGCGCCGGTGCCGAACTCGGCGAGCGTTCCGGACCGGGTGGCGGCCAGAGCCGCGAGGAGACGGCCGGTCTCGTTGCGGCAGAACGACACATAGCCGGCCTTGCGCGAGACGTCGAACGCACGGGAGACGATCTCTGGCAGTTCTGGCGGGGCGCTCATGGTGTGAGTCTTTCATCTCGGGACTGCCGTCTCAGATTCTGAGCAGTCTCGTGAAACGTCTGTCCGGTGCAGGATGCCGGGCGTAGTCTGCTCGCATCATGCGGAACGTGCTCGTACTCATTCACTGCCGCGGCGAGGCCTGACGAAGGCCACCTCGCCGTGGCGAGTGGTGTTTCCCGGGCCTTCATCACATCTGAATTGATGAAACGCCCCGCGGCGGATCTTCCGGCCAGTTGAACAGGCCAGCCGGAACCTGGTGAACCAGCGCGATCCGCTCCTTCTCCGGTCACAGCGACCGAACCGACACTCGTGATCCGTGTGTCGTGTCCCGTCTCCCGTCGCGGGGCGTTGTCGATGCCGACAGGCATCACCGTTCCATCCGACAACGCGCGAACCAACGACACATTGAGGAGACAGACCGATGTATGACATGTATCCCGAGTGGGGACCCGCCAGCCACAACCCGGAGAACCCGCGCAGCCTCGAGGCGGTACAGGCCGCTCTTGACCTGCGAGACAACGGCGGTCCGCGCCCCGACGACAACTAGATTCCTCGCCATGACCTCCTCCACCCCCGTCACCTCCGCCAAGCTCGCCGTCATCCCCGGCGACGGCATCGGTCCCGAAGTCACCGCCGAAGCCCTCAAGGTCCTCGAGGTTGCCTCACCGACCGGCATCAAGTTCGAGCAGACGCGCTATGACCTCGGCGCCGAGCGCTATCTCGCCACCGGCGAGGTCCTTCCCCAGAGCACCCTGGAGGAGATCCGCGCGCACGACGCGATCCTGCTCGGTGCGGTCGGCGGCAAGCCCAACGACCCCAACCTGCCGCCCGGCATCCTTGAGCGCGGCCTCCTGCTCAAGCTCCGCTTCGAGCTCGACCACTACGTCAACCTGCGCCCCTCGAAGATCTTCCCCGGAGTCGTCTCGCCGTTGGGGGAGCACATCCTCAAGGGTGCCGAGGTCGACTTCGTCGTGGTCCGCGAAGGCACCGAGGGCCCCTACACGGGCAACGGTGGCGCACTGCGCGTGGGCACTCCGGCCGAGGTGGCCACCGAGGTCAGCGTCAACACGGCGTACGGCGTCGAGCGGGTCATCCGTGACGCCTTCGCACGGGCCGAGCGCCGCCCCCGCAAGAAGCTCACCCTGGTCCACAAGACCAACGTCCTGGTCAACGCCGGCTCGGTGTGGTGGCGCCTCTTCGAGGCCGTCGCCGCTGAGCACCCCGACGTCACAACCGACTACATGCACATCGATGCCGCGATGATCCACATGACCACGGACCCCGCGCGCTTCGACGTGATCGTCACCGACAACCTCTTCGGCGACATCATCACCGACCTCGCCGCGGCCATCACCGGTGGCATCGGCCTGGCCGCCTCGGGCAACGTGAACCCCGACCGCACCGCTCCCTCGATGTTCGAGCCGGTGCACGGCTCCGCGCCCGACATCGCCGGCCAGCAGAAGGCCGACCCGACCGCGGCCATCCTGTCCGCGTCGCTCCTGCTCGACCACCTCGGCCACCCCGAGGCCGCAGCGGCCATCGAGACCGCCGTGCTCGCCGACCTCTCCGCCCGCACCCCGGGCCAGGCACGACGTACCAGCGAGGTCGGCGACGCCATCGCCGCGCGAGTAGCCGGCTGACGGGTCCACCAGCCAGTCCCTGGCGCCGGGCACGTTTTTTCGACGTGCCCGGCGTCCGCCATTTCAGAGAAGGTCAGATAGTTTGATGTCCATGGAGATCAGCACCACCCTCAGTGACCAGGTCGTCGACGACGCGAAGCTCTCCGAAATCCTCGCGGCGCCCGGGTTCGGGATCCACTTCACCGATCACATGTTCACCACGGAGTGGACCCCCGACAAGGGGTGGTACGGCGCGCGGATCACGCCCTACGGCCCGCTCACGCTCGACCCGGCCACGGCTGTCCTGCACTATGCGCAGGAGACCTTCGAGGGGATGAAGGCCTACCGGCACGAGGACGGCTCGATCTGGACGTTCCGCCCCGAGGCGAACGCCGAGCGGATGGTGCGTTCCTCGCGCCGCCTCGCCTTCCCCGAGCTCCCGGTCGAGGAGTTCGTGGCAGCCGTCGACGAGCTGGTCAAGGTCGACGCCCGCTGGGTCCCCGAGAGCG
>DATCYH010000754.1:0-3643 GCA_036570405.1 Nocardioides sp. | reverse complement strand
CATCCCGATCACCCCGTTCTTCCCGCTGCTCGGCCCACTGGGCCTGGTGCCGCTCCCGTCGAAGTGGATCCTGGAGTTCGGCGAGCCGATCCGCACCGACGACTATGACGCGAACGCGGCCGACGACCCGATGCTGGTCTTCAACGTGACCGACCAGGTGCGAGAGACCATCCAGCAGGCGCTCTATCGGCTGCTGATGAACCGCACGTCCGTCTTCCACTGACGCCCCCCACCGCCGACCCGTATCTCGCCGACCCGTCGCCAATTCACTTTCTGACGAGGCCCGGCTGGCACCCCCAACGCTGACCCGTCGCTAGTTCACGTTCTGACAACCGCAGAACGTGAACCCACGACGGCCCGGCGAGGGTGGAACGTGAACTCACGACGGCTCGGCGAGGGTGGAACGTGAACCCACGACGGCTCGGCGAGGGTGGGTCAGGGGTTGAGCAGGCCGCCCTTGCCGATCAGCGGCAGGAGGAGCGGGTCCAAGATCGGTCGCAACGGGCTCACCACCGGGCCGAGCAGACCTTCCTCGCCGAGGAGCGCTTCGCCACCCTCGTTGAGGGCGTCCTGGAGCTCCTTGGCGGCCTTCTCTGCGCGCTCGCGGGCAGGAGACTTGGTGTCGCGCTCGGTCGTGACCGAGGGAGTGTCGCCGGTGGTCGGTTCGGCGGCACCGAGCAGCCGCTCGAGCTCGTCGACGTCGATCACGTCGTCACCGACGACTTGGGCGGGCGCGTCGAGCGGCGGTGTCTCCGGAGTCTCCTCGGCGGGGGTCTCGCTCGGAGTCGGGGCGAGCGCCCTGGCGCTCACCTGGGGGCCGGCGTCGGCCGCCCGCAGGCTGAGCAGCAAGCGAGGGGGCAGCTCGATCAGCGAACCCTCGCAGTCCGGGCAGAGCGTGGCGATGCGAGTGTCGATCGAGAGCAGCGTCTCGACCGCGGAGTTGAGGGCGTCGACTGCCTCCGAGGGCAACAGCGCCTCGAGGCCGCCAAGGCGCTCCATGGCATCGGCACTGAACTGACGCAGCTCGGCCATCGGCGCGCTGTCGCCGTCCTCCTCGAAGCGGTCGAAGGTGATCGTCGCGGCCTCCGCTGCCTGGTCGGAGAAGTCTCCGAGCGTCGAGGGCAGGGCGGTGCTGTTCGCGAGGTCGAGCTGGGCTGCGAGCTCCTCCACCTCGGAGAGTCGGCCGTTGGCGTTCTCCAGCAAGGTCTCGGCCTTGGCCGCTTCGCTGACGGTGAGGCTCGTCTGGGCGCCTTCGATGGCCCTCTTGATCGGGTAGAGGGTGTCTCCGGGCAGTGCCGCCTGGGAGGCCATGGCGACCGAGGACGTCGCGCCGATGGCAGCGATCGTCCCGGCCAGGATCGCCACGCGGCGGTCGCGACGCCGGGGTGAATGAGTCTTGACGATGGTGAGCCTGCGCTCGGCGGAGTCGGGGCTCAACGCCACCTCGGCCTCGATCATCAGGCGCTCGCGCAGGGATGCGACGAACTCCGGACGTGCAGTCGGCGCAGGCACGCTGCGCATGGCGCCGACGAGCTCGAGCATGTCGGAATCGCGTGCGCTGGCAGCCGTTGCGCCGTCCGGGTCATCGACCAGGGCGGCGAACTCTTCGGCGCGACGCTGCGCCGGTGTCAACGAGATCATCGCGCGACCTTCTTGCCTTCAGGGTGCTCAGGAACCATCACCATGAGCAACGACCTGGCGGGCAGGAAGGTTATGCATTGAGACGTATGCCTCATCAGTCCCTCATCCCCTCGGGCAGCAGCTTGGCCAGGTTGCGCACACCACGCAGCTGGAGCTGCTTCACTGCGCCGTCCGAACGGTTGAGCACGGTGGCGGTCTCGGCGATGCTCATCCCCTGCAGGAAGCGCATCACCAAGCACTCCTGCTGCTCCTTGGGCAACTGCTGCATCGCCTGGAGGAGGTGTTCGTTGTTCAGCGCCGCCATCACCGCGTTCTCCGGGCCCTCGGTGGCGTCGTCGTGGAGACCCATGTCCTCGGTGGTCAGCTCCAGGCGAGTGCGACCGGCCTTGAAGTGGTCGGTGGTGAGGTTGCGGGCGATGGTCAACAGCCACGCACCGAAGTCCTTGCCCTGCCAACGGAAGTTGTTCATCGAGCGCAGGGCACGGAAGAACGTCTCCGAGGCGAGGTCCTCGGCCAGGGTCTGCGAGCGGGTCCGATAGAACAGGAACCGGTAGACCGCCGGGTGGTAGTGGTCGAAGAGGGCGCCGAAGGCGTCCTTGTCACCGCCCCGGGCCAACTCCACCAGAGCGATCAGGCGTTCGCGGTCGGCCTCGTTCTCCTCGGAGGACGTGGCCATGGCGGAGTCGCCGTACGAGTTCGCTCCCTCGTTGCCCGGCCCGGTGTGGGCCGCGACGCTCTGCAGGACGGAGTCGCAGACGGCGGAACCAGAGAGGGTGGGGCCGCCTCGACGCGCCGGCGCCGGGGTCGCAGTGGCCAGCGCGGGCTCGGAGATCAAGAGGTCGACAACAGCCTGACGCAGGACCTCAAGGCCGCGCGTCAGCTGATCGGCTCCCCAACTCTCGGAAATGACTCTCTCCCACCCGGACCTCTCCCCGGTCCGACTATTCAGAATAAGGAAGAATCGGGCGTCTGGGAACAGTTCGGGCCAAAGATGATGCGAACGGGCCATGATCTGGACCCCGACCGGACCACACAATGGTCAGGTCAGAGGCTCAGGAACGGCTCCTGCGCAGGGCAGCCGCCGCAGCCGCAGCCCCACTGAGCGCACCCGCGGCCGCGCCGACGACGAGGCCGGCACGGGCAGCCTTCCGGCCGGTGCGGTAGTCCCGGATCCGCCAGCCGTGCTCCCTGGCATGTGCGCGCAGCTTGGCGTCGGGGTTGATCGCCACCGGGTCACCGACCAGGCTCAGCATCGGCAGGTCGTTGGACGAGTCGCTGTACGCCGAGCAGCGGCTCAGGTCGAGGTTCTCCCGGGCGGCCAGCGCCTTGATCGCCTCGGCCTTCGCCGGACCGTGCAACATGTCGCCGACCAGCTGGCCCGTGTAGACGCCGTCCACGTGCTCAGCGACCGTGCCCATCGCACCGGTCAGGCCGAGACGGCGGGCGATGATGTTGGCGATCTCGATGGGTGCCGCCGTGACCAGCCAGACCCGCTGGCCCTCGTCGAGATGGAGCTGGGCCAGGGCACGGGTGCCCGGCCAGATCTTGTGCGCCATCGACTCGTCGAAGATCTCCTCGCCGAACTCCTGGAGCTCGGTGACCGTGTGACCGGCGATGAAGCTCAGCGCGGAGTTGCGCGCTTCCGCGACGTGCTCGGGGTCCTCCACGCCGGCGATCCGGAAGTAGGCCTGCTTGTAGGCGGCGCCGAGGATGTCTCGGGTGGTGAAGAACTTGCGACGGTGCAGGCCCTTGGCCAGGTGGAAGATGCTGGCGCCCTGCATCACCGTGTTGTCGACGTCGAAGAACGCCGCAGCCGTGGGGTCACCCGGCACGTTGAGCGCCGTCTCGACCTCCGCGCTGGCTGCAGCTGCCTCGCCGGCCAGCTGCGAACGGAGCTTGAGGTCAAGTCGCGGAGAGCGGCGCTTGTGGGTCACGACACCCAGACTAGTGGCCGGGGTTGTGGAAGTATCGGCTCATGACGAACTCGGTTGCCGAACTACTC
>DATCYH010000753.1:0-2356 GCA_036570405.1 Nocardioides sp. | reverse complement strand
CTTCAGGAGGAACCGTGTTTCACCTTGACCTACTCCCCGCCCTTGTTAAGGTTCTGCCGATGGACATCACCATCGACCCGAACTCCAACGGACTGCCTGGCATCGGACAGCTCCGCAAGATCGTCGGCGCGTCCATGACCGTCGGCCTGATCCTGGCCGTCCTCGCCTTGATCATCTCGGCCGTCGTGTGGGCGATGGGCTCGAACTCGTCCAACCCCCACCTGGCCGGCCGCGGCAAGTTGGGCGTCGTCATCGCCCTCGGCGCCGCGATCGTGACCGGCGCGTCCGTCGCGTTGGTCAACTTCTTCTGGAACGTCGGCCAAGCGGTCTGAACTTCAGCAAGCGACGGGAGCAACGGCGATGGGTGTCTGCGATCTACCGGTGGTCTCCACCGTGTGCGACAAGGCCGGTGATGCGGCAGGGAGTCTGGTCACCGCGCCGTTCGACTGGCTCGCCGAGGGTATGGGCAACGCAGCCGAGTGGATGTTCACCTCGGTGTGGTCAGTCTTCGACTACACCACCTCGGTCGACATCACCAGCGACGAATACATGAAGGTCTACAACATCCTGTTCGGGGTTGCGGTGTTCGTGATGCTCGGCTTCTTCCTGCTGCAGGTCATCGGCGGCATGATCCGACGCGAACCAGCCGCCCTGACCAGAGCCCTGACTGGCTCGGCCAAATCGGTCCTCGGGTCCTTCGTCGCCATCACTCTGCTCGCGTTGGCGCTGGAGATCACCGACCAGCTCACCATCGGGATCGTCAATGCCGCTGGCACCAACATGGACGAGATGGGTGACCGGATCGCGCTGCTCGCTGTCGGCATCGGGGGCCTCAGCCTCAAAGCGCCCGGCGCTGCCGCGATTCTCACGATCTTCCTCGCTGGGATGGCGATCAGTGCAGCGGTGATTGTGTGGATCAGCCTGCTGGTTCGCAAAGCGCTTCTGCTGGTGGCCATCGTGTTCGCCCCGATCGCCTTGGCCGGTGCCTCGTGGGACCAGACCCGCGGCTGGATCGGGAAGTGGGCGACGTTCGTGATCGCTCTGATCTTGTCCAAGCTCGTGCTCGTGGTGATTTTCCTCCTGGCGACCGCCCAGGTGTCGGCACCGATCGATGCTGATCTGCAATCGGTGAGTGAACCGATCGCGGGTGTGGTGCTGATGCTGATGGCCGGGTTCGCGCCGTACATGACCTACAAGGCGATCAGCTTCATGGGCTTCGACATGTACCACGCGATGTCAGCCGAACAGGAAGCAAAGTCTGCGTTGAACCGTCCGCTGCCGATCCCCACTGGCGGAGGAGGACGCGGTGCCAGCGTGCCGAAGATCCTCGGCGGGGGCAACGGTGGTGGTGGAGGTGGTGGTTCGGGTGGTGCCCCGGCCCCGGCTGCCGCACCCAACGCTGGAAGTTCAGGTGGCGCGGGGTCTGGTGGGGGCGGTGCTGCCGCGGGTGGCGCGGTCGCAGCAGGTGCTGTGGTCGCCAAGGAAGCCGCGAGCGCCGGACCCAGGTTGGGCAACTTCGTCTCCAGCCAAGCCTCTGGCCAGGCCGATCAGGGCGCTGCTCCGACCGGCGCTTCCGGGACTGTTCCGGGCCACACCGCAGATCCCACTCCCCCGATGTCGACACATCGGTCCAACCCTTCTGGAGGCAAGTCATGACCACCTCCGCCTCTTCGAAGTCCGGCGACTACGAACTCCAACCGGTGAAGTTCTCCCGCCTCACCCGGCGAGGTGTCCTGTTCGGGCTGACCGCCTCCCAACTCGTCGTCGTCGGGATAGGCGCCGTCACGCTCGTGTTCTCCCTGTATGTCGGCGGCGGAGCGAGCTTGGTCATCGCCCTGCCGGTGATCATCTTGTGCGCCGCACTGGCGTGGGCCGGAGTGGGTGGCCGCAAGCTGATCCAGTGGCTTCCGATCGCTGCTGTGTGGTTGTGGCGATCCACCGGCGGCCAACTCATCTACCGGCGACGAGTCGTAGCCCCGCGGCCCGTCGGCACGCTCGCGTTGCCCGGTGATGCCGCCCGCTTGCGGCAATGGCTCGATCCCGAGACTGGCGCGGTGATGGTGCATGACCCGCACCGAAACACCTTGACCGCGATCGTCTCGGTCGCGCACCCGGCATTCATCCTGCTCGATCCCCTCGAACAACAACGTCGCGTCTCCGGGTGGGGACGAGTCCTGGCTACCGCGTGCCGCTCCGGACGCATCGCCTCGCTGCAGATCATGGAGCGGACTCTGCCCGACTCCGGGAAGGGGCTGGCCGAGTGGTGGCACCAGCACGGCACCGGAGACAACTCGTTTGCCGCAACGACGTACGGCGAACTCATCGATCGCGCCGGACCCGCCGGCGAACGGCACGC
>DATCYH010000752.1:0-5365 GCA_036570405.1 Nocardioides sp. | reverse complement strand
GGGTGTTGCTGGTCTGTTCGTCGTCGAGCATGTTCGCTCCTCGGCACCTGACCGATTCCTAGCGGTTCGGTGCCAGTCCGACGCTGGGCACTCCGCGGAGCGCCAGCGCAAAGCCTTCGGGTGGCGACGAGAATCTCCGCTGGGCGTCATTGAACGATCATTCGCCACCTGCCGCGGTCGCTGGGCTGGTCGCATCCCTCTCACGGATGGGGGCCGCGTCGCGGTCTGGTGACGACATCCACTCACTGTGCCGAAGTCCTGGAAGACCACGGCGAGAAACGTCGTCGGGTCGGTGTGTACGAACTGGCCGTATCACGATGACCTGAGTGGAGTATCGCACACCACACCCGAATCACAGCCAACGTCGTCAGACGAGCGGGTCGCCGATGGTGCCGTCCTCGAGCAAAGGTCCTTGGGCCACCCGGGTGAGCAGCACCCCGCCTGCGGTCGTCTCGAGCTCGGCCACCTGCCGCAGACCGGTGAGCACGTCGTCGGGGCGCACGCTGGGCACGCCGTGCCGCAGGAGCACGTCGATGCGGCTGCCTCGGTCGCCGGGTTCAACGCTCATGGTGCTCACCGCGGAGCGGCAGTCGAAGGTGCGCAAGCCCTTCTTCGTCATTCTCTCGACCGACACCTCCTCGGCTGCCAAGAACTTCGTGACCGCCTCCGTGGCGACGCCCAGATCGAGGTCCAGGTCGATCAGCCAGCGACTCGCCTGGAGGTGGTCGGCCAGGGACCCCGTGCCCGCGTTCACGACCTCGAGGATGTCGAGGCCATCCGGGAGGGACTCCTCGAGGAGCAGGTGGATGGCTGCCGGGTCGACGACCTCGGCCAACGCGATCTCGAGATATTCGGCCTCACTCGCCGAACCGGTGGGCGCGGCACCGGCATAGGAGATCCGCGGGTGCGGGTTGAAGCCCGAGGAGTAGGCCATCGGCACCCGAGCCCGGAAGACGGCGCGCTCGAAGGCACGACTGAAGTCGCGGTGACTGGTGAACCGGAGCCGACCGCGCTTGGCGTAGCGGATCCGCAGTCGTTGGACGGGTGGGGCTTGTTGTTCTGGCTGTTCACGCACCTGCGCACGATATAGGCATCAGGGCGGTCGTTCCGACTTCATCAGCCGCGAGGCATAGACGGAGTTGACGATCTCCCCGTCTAGCCACGCGGTGAGTCGCTCCGCCTCCGCCGCCAGCGCCGCCTCCGCGTCGGCTGGCAGTCCATGCCGGGACACGAAGCGCACCGTGCCGGTCTCGTCCTGGACCCAGCACCCGACGATCCGTCCGTTCCACCATGCCGTCGTGCCCGCGTTGCCGTTGCTGTCGAAGAGATGGGGCACGTCGGCGGGGTCCAGGTAGAAGTCGCGCTCCTTCCAGCCCATCGTGGTCGGATCCAGGACGGGCAGGAGTGCGGCCCAGGGGCCGGGCACCTCCACCTCGCCGACGTCATCGGGGAGCAGCCACCCTGTTCCACCACCGTCGAGTGACACCTCGACGGCGTCCACTGCGGCCAGGGCGCGGCGTACGGCCGTGAGCGTTGCTCCCAGCCACCACTGGATGTCGCGGGTCGTGCCGGGTCCGAACGTGTGCAGCCAGCGGCGCACCAGCTCGGCATAGGCCTCCTCCTCGCTGGGTCGTGAAGGCAGCTCCCCCAGCCAGGTCTCCATCGGGGTCCACTCGGCCCGCGAGACCCGCCAGTGGCCGCCGTTGCGGCCCCGCACGATGAGGCCGCGAGCACCGAGCCAAGTCAGCACCCGGGGCCCGATCGGAGTCGGACCGCCCCACTTGGAGTTCTCGCCCCCGGTCGTCACCTTGGCGTCCATGGCCGGGACCTGCTTGCGGATGTCGGAGGTCTGGAGGCCGCCACCGGAGAGCAGACCGAGGACCTCCTGCTCCCGTTCGGCCAGCCAGGCCACACCGTCCTGGCCGAGCCCGCCGCGGACCACATCGCGAGCGAGCCTGGCGGCCTCCTGGATCGCCACCCGCGCGGACGCACTGGCCCAGGCAGTGGGGAGGAGGTCGCGCGGGAAGACGAAGAGGGTACGGCGCATGGCCAGCTGCTTCACCAGGGACCGGTGGATATAGAGCTCGCGATCGATGTCCTCACGTGTCAGGTCCTCGACGCGGGCGGCCAGCGACAGGTGGACCGTCGGCGGCTCGGTGGCGTGCAGGACTGTCATCGCGCGGGTGGCCGCCACGGCGTCCACCGCCCTGGCTCCCGGCATGATCCGGTGGCGCGTGGCCAAGCGCGCACGGCGTTCCTCATCTGTGACGTGCCTCATGACGCAAGCATGGCCGACTCCGGTGACAGGCCGAGACCCGCGGCGGGGGTTTGAAGAGGGTCGAGGTCGGATAGTCTGCAGCCGAATCGCCAAGTGTCGCAGGCTGCGCCCAGCCGACTCGGAAGGTCACAGACATGTCCTCGAACCAGCCCCCTGCCGGTCCGCCGGAGGAACCGACGCGCCAGCCCGGCGCCCCCGATGAGGGTGGTGCGCCCCAGCAGGGCGGCCAGTACGGCCAGTCTCCCTATGGTCAGCAGCCGGGCGGTCAGCCGAACCCGTATGGCCAGCCCCAGCAGGGCAACCCGTACGGCCAGCCGCAGCAGGGTGGTCAGTCCCCCTACGGCCAGCCGCAGCAGGGCAACCCGTACGGCCAGCCGCAACAGGGTGGTCAGTCCCCCTACGGCCAGCCGCAGCAGGGCAACCCGTACGGCCAGCCGCAACAGGGCGGTCAGTCCCCCTACGGCCAGCCGCAGCAGGGCAACCCCTATGGCCAGCCCCAGCAGGGCCAGGCCCCCTACGGTCAGGGGGGCTATCAGCCGGCGGGCCAGCAGTATGGCGCCGGCCAGTACTCCCCCTCGCCGTACGGCCAGCAGGGCGGCCAGCCCGGTTATGGCCAGCAGGGCCCCGGTGGTTATGGCCAGCAAGGCACCTCGGGTGGCAAGCAGGGCGGCGCGAAGGTGTGGCTGATCGTCGTCCTGGTGGTCGTCCTCATCGCCGCGATCGTCGGCCTGGTCTTCGGGATCATGGCCCTGGCCGGTGGCGACGACGAGACCGACGGCGTGGCGATCAACGACCTCAAGTCCGGCGAGTGCGTCGTCAGCAAGGACATCGCGGAGGGCGCGGGAACGATCGACTCGATCGAGACGACCGGTTGCGACAAGGGCCATGACGCCGAGGTGTTCGCCACTGTCGAGATCAGCGACGAGCTGGCCAAGGACTTCGACGTCGACGCCGCCGGCTCGACCTGCGTCGACGAGCTTGTGAAGCAGGGCAAGTCCCTCGCCGACCTGACCGGTGCCGGCCAGGAGGTCCGTCCACTGGTTGCCAGCGACGAGCCGACCTCGGACGACAACTTGGTCTGCTTCATCCGCAACAGCAACGGTGACGAGCTCACCTCGAAGATCATGGAGTGATCCGGCGATGACCACGCCTCCCCATTATCCCGGCTCGGGCGATTCGGCCGACTCCGGCGACAGCGGCAACGAGGACGCCACGAGGCATGCTCCCCAGCAGCCGCCCACCCACTCGGCGTACGGACAGCAGCCGCCGGCAGGCTCGTATGGCGAGCCGATGCAGCCGAACTACGGCCAGCCCACCTACGGCCAGCAGGGATATGGCCAGCAGGGCGGCTATCCGCAGCAGCCGGGCAATCAGTGGCAGGGCGTCGACGAGTCCAACAAGGGCACCAGCGGCACCGCCATCGCCTCGCTGATCCTCAACGCCACCTGCTGCGGCCTTGCCATCCCGGGAATCATCCTCGGGTTCATCTCCCTGCACCAGATCAAGCGCACCGGAGCCAAGGGCAAGTGGATGGCCGTCACCGGCATCGTCCTGGGCTTCGTGTGGGCGCTCGTGCTGGCCGGCATCATCATCGCGCTCCTCGTCGTGGCCGGCAACACCGTCACCACCGACAATGCCGAGGTCGGCATGTGCATCAACGTCGATGAGGAGGACGACGAGAACACCGTCCACCTCAACAAGAAGGACTGCAGCGACGACCACGACGCGGAGATCGCCCTGGTCAGCACCTATGGCGATGTCGAGGGCAAGATCAACCCGCTCGAGATCAACCAGGGCGCGACCGAGGAGACCGAGGCCGCCGCCGTCTGCCGCCAGCTGGTTGGGGAGCCCTACTCCGCCCTCGGCGACGACTACGAGTGGGGGCTGGCCTCCGAGGACACCTCCGACCCGAGCGATGATGACAAGTTCATCTGCTACGTCGGCCCGGCCAACGGGAAGTCCGACAGCAAGATCGGCTGAGCAGGACGAGCGAAAGGGCCGTCGGAGCGTTGGCTCCGACGGCCCTTTCGCATCTTCGGGCGTTGTGTCCGGGACCGCTCAGACCACGGACAGCGGAAGGAGCTGCTGGCCCGTGGGGCCGATTTGGATCTCGGTGTTCATCTCCGGGCAGACGCCGCAGTCATAGCAGGGGGTCCAACGGCAGTCCTCGACCTCGATGTCGGTGTTGGGGTCGATCGCGTCCTCCCAGTCGGCCCACAACCAGTCCTTGTCGAGCCCCGAGTCGAGGTGGTCCCACGGGAGCACCTCGTCATAGCCGCGCTCGCGAGTGGTGAACCAGGACAGGTCGACGCCGGTCCCCTCGAGGGCCCGTTCGGCTCCCTCAGCCCAACGGTCATAGGAGAAGTGCTCGCTCCAGCCGTCGAAACGGCCTCCATCGCGCCACACCTCCTCGATGATCCGGCCGACCCGGCGGTCTCCACGGGACAGCAGTCCTTCGACAATTCCGGGCTTGCCGTCGTGGTAGCGGAACCCGATGGCACGCGCGAACTTCTTGTCGGCACGGATCGCGTCGCGCAGCTTCAGCAGCCGCGAGTCGGTGGTCTCCTGGTCGAGTTGCGAGGCCCACTGGAAGGGCGTGTGTGCCTTGGGCACGAAACCACCGATGGAGACCGTGCAGCGGATGTCGTTGCGCCCGGACACCTCGCGACCCTTGGCGATCACCTTCCTGGCGAGGTCCGCGATCTCGAGGACGTCCTCGTCGGTCTCCGTGGGGAGCCCGCACATGAAGTAGAGCTTCACCTGGCGCCAGCCATGCGAGTAGGCCGCTGCAACCGTGCGGATCAGGTCTTCCTCGGTGACCATCTTGTTGATCACCTTGCGCATCCGCTCGGACCCGCCCTCGGGAGCGAAGGTGAGTCCGGAACGGCGACCGTTGCGGGAGAACTCGTTGGCGAGCGAGATGTTGAAGGCGTCGACGCGCGTGCTCGGCAGCGACAGCGACACGTTCGAGTCCTCGTAGCGGTCGGCCAGGCCCTTGGCGACCTCACCGATCTCGGTGTGGTCGGCACTCGACAGCGAGAGCAGGCCCACCTCCTCGAAGCCGGACTTGCGGATGCCGTTCTCCCC
>DATCYH010000751.1:0-2257 GCA_036570405.1 Nocardioides sp. | reverse complement strand
GAGGTCGGCAACCACCAGTGCTTCGCGAGCATAGGGCGAGGAGTGCGCGGTGAGGACCTCTCGCCCAGCCACTCCGAGACGCAGGAGGGCAGCGGCCAGGACCCGCCCCGCCGGGCGCGGCGACTTCAGCAGCGCGACTCCCAGGGCGGTCGCGGCACGGGGGTCCCCGATCTCTCCGAGTGCCTGCGCCACGTGGCGGCGTACGCGGTCGTGATCGGTGTCGAGTGCCTCGATCAGCGGATCCACCGCTGACGGGGCGCCGATCCGGCCCAGGGCAGTCGCCGCCTCCGCCCGCACCGGATCGCTCGTCGTCTCCAGGGCCCGACTCAAGATGGGAACGGCAGCCGTGTCGCCGATCAGGCCCAGGCTGACGGCGATCAACTCGGCGATCCGCTCGGTGTGGTCATCCTGCCCGGCCAAGCACTCTGCAAGGCGGTCACGCAGCTCGTGAGCCGCGTCCATTCCGATCCGTTGCAGGGCGGAGACGACGTCACGCGTCAACTGTGGATCTTGGGCCGACGCAAGAATCGCCGGGACCGCCGCGGGTGAGCCGATGTTGCCCAGAGCCCGCAAGGTGACCCTGCGCACGAGGAAGGACCGGTCGTCGAGACGCGCGGCCAGGGCCGGCACGTCGGCGGCTTCACCCAGTGCCCCCAGCCGGTGGGCGCCGCGGCATCGGACCACGAGGGACCTCGCGTTGAGCATCCTTCGGGCCTGATCCGCGGCGCCGGCCTCGCGCACGATCTCAACGAGTCGCTCACGTGCGTCACCCGAGACCTTCGGCAGCAGGCTGAACATCTGCTGTTCGGCCCGCCGCCACACTCCCCCCCGCATGGCAACGAGCTCGGCACGAGCCCGGTCGATCTCCTCGGGTTCACCGAGGATCAGCGTCAGCACGGATTGCCGTGAGACCGCATGCTCGCGCGCACGGCGCGCCTCGCGGATGCCTCCGCCCACCCTGAGAATGAGCAGCAGCAGGACGAACGCCACGGCTGCCAGCAGCAGTCCGACGACCACCCAGAGGACGAGCTTCACCCACCACTCCGGGCGAGTACGGCGGCCACTCGCGAGGCAAGCTCTCGTGGGGAGAACGGCTTTGTGATGTAGTCGTCGACACCCACGCTGAAGCCCTGTTCGA
Source organism: Nocardioides sp. (assembly GCA_036570405.1). GTDB lineage: Bacteria > Actinomycetota > Actinomycetes > Propionibacteriales > Nocardioidaceae > Nocardioides. The sequence goes on along the minus strand of DATCYH010000751.1, from coordinate 1,119 downwards.
CATCGGACTCCTGCGCCCGCGCGGTGAGCATGATGATCGGCAGTCGCGCGGAAGCAGCGTCCGCGCGGAGGGCGCGCGCCGCGTCGAGTCCGCTCATGCCGGGCATCATGATGTCCAGCAGCGCCAGGTCTGGTTCGTGCTCCACGCAGGCCGCAACCGCGGCTGCGCCGTCCCCCACGGCGACGACCTCGTGTCCGATCTGGCGGAGCTTGAACACGACCAGTTCGCGGATGTCTTCGTCGTCATCAGCCACGACAATCTTTGCCATGGCAGGAGTGTAGGGGGCGACCGGCCTACTCGTCGCCAGATCGAGCGCCGGTGCCCTTCTGAACCCGGGTGAGGAACTCGATGTTGTTCTGCGACTTCCCCATCCGTTCGATGAGGGTCTCCAACGCCTGCTCCGTCTCGAGTGCCGAAAGCATCTCGCGCAACTTCCACGAGATCGCCAACTCCTCCTCGCCCAGCAGCAACTCCTCGCGACGGGTGCCGGACTCGCCGGGGTCGATCGCCGGGAAGATCCGCTTCGCCGCGAAGTCACGGCGCAGTCGCAACTCCATGTTGGCGGTGCCCTGGAACTCCTCGAGGATGACCTCGTCGATCTCCGAGGTGCCCTCCACGGCGGCGGTCGCAAGGATGGTCAGCGAGCCACCGTTCTCGATGTTGCGTGCGGCGCCGAAGAACTTCTTGGCGGGGTGAAGGGCTGCCGAGTCCACGCCGCCCGCCAGGGTGCGTCCACTGGCCGGAGTGGAATGACTGTAGGCACGGGCCAGCCTGGTGACACCGTCGAGCAGGACCACGACGTCGTGGCCGAGCTCGACGAGTCGCTTCGCCCGCTCGATGGCCAGCTCGGCCACCGCGGTGTGGTCGGTGGCCGGCCGGTCGAAGGTGGAGGAGATGACCTCACCCTTGACCGAACGCTCGAAGTCGGTGACCTCCTCGGGACGTTCCTCGACCAGCACGACCATCAGGTGGCACTCGGGGTTGTTGGCGGTGATGGATGCTGCGACCGACTGCAACAGCGTGGTTTTGCCGGCCTTGGCAGGGGAGAGGATGAGGCCGCGCTGTCCCTTGCCGATGGGGGCAACGACATCGATGACCCGCCCGATCAGGTTCGTGGAG
>DATCYH010000750.1:0-8530 GCA_036570405.1 Nocardioides sp. | reverse complement strand
GGTTCCTTCTCGTATCGCTTGCCGCCCGGCCCAGTGCCGATGGCGCGACGGATGTGCAGCACGGGCGGCGCCGACTTGAGGTCGACATCAGAACGGCGCAACGCCACGAGCTCGCCGAAGCGGAGCCCGCAACCGAGGGCGAGTGCCACCATGGCCCGCCACTCGGGGCGAATCGTGGCCATGATCGTGGTGAGGTCGTCGTCCTCCACTACCTCGGTCCGCTTCTCCGAGCGGGCGCCGATGGTGCCCGCGCCGTCGATGGCGAACGGGTTGACGGCACCGGGCAGGATCCCGTCGGCGGCGGTCGCCGTCTTCATGATCGCCTTGGCCAGCGCGTAGGACTCCCGCACCGTCTTGGGCTTGTCGTGGGGGAGTGAGTCATACCAGCGCAGCACGTCCGCGGCGGTGATGGTGTTCAGCGGCTTGTCGCCGAAAGCGGGCAGCAGGTAACGGCGCAGCCAGATGAGATATCCGCGTCGCGTCGAGTCCTGCAGCGGTCGCCCTCCCTTGACCTTGCGTGCCCGCAGCCAGGTATCGGCGTACTCCCCGAACGTCACGACGCGCTCCGCCTCGACGCGCAGGCGCTCGTCCTCGGCGTGAGCGGCCAGCGTCCGCCAGTCGGCGCCCTCTGACTGCAGGCGCCGCTCCTCGGAGCGCAGCCAGTCTCCAGCCGCCTCCTTGCCGTAGGTGCCGGGCTCAAAGGTGTGAGGTGCCGTCACGATGTGCCCTCCGCGGCCGGACTCGTGAGTCAACGGCACTGTGTAGCGGGCCTGCCAGCGACCTGATCGCATCTTGGTGATCTGGCCGAACCGGCGTCTGTCAGCCGTGCGTGCCATGCGTTTCTTGCCCTTCGTCGCTGCCGATGGAGGCCGGATCTTGCATCGGCTATGCATCGGAGCGTATGTCATAATCCGTCTAAACGTGGACTGTTGGACTTGCATCGATTGGACGTGTTCGCGCAGGTCAGAGGCATGTTATGACTCATTCTGTCCAGGGGTGTCCAACAGTCGTCCTTGTTGGTTCGAGTCCAACCGGGGGAGCATCCAGAAACGGCCCGTGGCCTGCGGAAACGCAGATCGCGGGCCGTTTTTCTTGTCCGTGCATCGGCTATGTGTCAGTGCCCAAGGTCCCGCTGAGGGGTGTCCGAGTGGTCGGCGCGCCTGGGTGTCGAATCCGAGGCGCACTCGCGACGCGGCCACTCATTGTTGAGGTCGCTGCTTGTCGGGGACGCCCCGTGCTCGACCGATCAACAAGAGCTCACCGCCCAACGCAACGCCTTGATCAGCCTCGGCGTAGGCGGGGATGGGTCTGGCCGATGTTCCGCCGATCGCGCACCAAGGCTGAGACTTCGTGTCCCCGCTCGAACCGCGAGCACGCTGGGATGGTGTGTCAGGCCATGGGGAGCCGGTCCACCAGCAGTTCCACTCTCGACGCGGCGTCCTCCGCTGGCAGCCGTCCGGCTCGGGTCGGGGTGGCCAGCCCGTGCAGGGACGCCCAGAACAGCTCGGTGAACAGTTCCGGGTGGACGCCGTCCCCCGCGACTTCGTCCAGGCTTTCCAGCAGGGCGGCGAAGGCGTCCTTGAGAGGTTGTGGGGTGTCTTCGTCGGCGAAGATCAGGCCCCCGTCGAGCTGGAACATGGCGTCGTAGACGGCCGGGTTGCGTGCGGCGAAGTCGAGGTAGGTGCGGGCCAGGGCGGTGACCCGTTCACGGGGACTATTTGCGCTGGAAGTTGCGGCACGCACTGCGGCGGCCATCTCGGCGGCGCCCTGGAGGGCGACGGCGCCGCTGATTTCTCGTTTGCCGCGGTAGTGGCTGTAGAGGACGGGCTGGCTGTATTCGATGCGCTCGGCCAAGCGGCGGGTGGTGACTGCGTTCCAGCCCTGCTGCTCCGCCAGTTCGCGGGCCGTCGCCACGATGAGACGTTCGCGGTCCGCCCGCTCCCGCTCCTTGCGGTCCTGTATCGACATGCTCAGAGTCTAGCAGCGCTAGACAGGCGAGCGGGAGGAGTGCTAGCGTCGCCTCAATGCCTAGCAGCGCTAGATCGAAAGGGTCGCCGTGTTTGATGCACTCGAGGTCGTCACGACCGTGGTTGTGGGAGTGATGGTGGGGGTTGAGTTCTCCGTCGCCTTCGTCATCAACCCGATCCTCGACGCACTACCCGAGGACAGTGGACAACTCGGCCGCGCACATGGAGGCCGGATGCTAGGCGCCGTGATGCCGGTGTGGTATCTGACCTCACTGGTCCTCGTCGCGGTGTGGGCGGGCGTTGAATGGCCTCAGGATGGCACCGGCCTAGTCGTGACCGCCGCGGCGCTGCTGATCCTCAGTGTGGTCATGTCAATCCTGCTGCTCGTCCCGATCAACAACCGGGGCAAGACGTGGGCCCCTGACACCCGGCCCACAGACTGGCAGGAGCAGGTGAACCGCTGGGATCACCTGCACTACGTCCGGGTGGCCGTCATCACCGGCGCCTTCGTCCTGCTGGTTGCTGCCCTCGCTTGACCCGGCGTGGCGACATCGCGCCGCTTTGGCTCTGGTCGTAGCCGTCGCGATGGGTACGTGCTTCCGCCCATGCCCCTCCGCCCATTCCTTGATTCCCGCATGACCTTCTGGAGCGAGCGACCGAGGTCGGTCAGTTCATAAGTGGCAGCCCCGGGGCGCGGGCAATCCCCACCGAGGGCGGCGAGCACCAGGGCCACCCACTTGTCGGAGATTCTCCAGGAGTTTGCCCGGTGGTGCTGCTCGACAGCGATGGCAAACCCACCCCACATGACCCCCACGAAGGAGCAGATGACAATGAAGCAGATGATGTCCCGGCGGGCCGTGGTCCGCGTGCCGTCCGGGCCCGCGTCGATCGAGACCATCGACGTCCCAGTGGTCGAGCCGGGGCCGGGTGAGCTCCGCGTCAAGATCGGTGCCGCGGCGATCAACCCGGTCGACCTGGGAGTGGCCGGAGGCCTCTTCCATCAGCTCGCACTGGTAGACCAGCCGGATTACACCGGGCTCGGCTGGGACTTCGCCGGCACTGTTGAGGCCACCGGCCCCGGCGTTGAACTGCCAGGCGGCACCCGTGTCGCCGGGTTCATCGACGGTTTCGATCGCGACCACGGATCCCATGCCGAGCATCTCCTCGTCCCGGCTGCGAATGTCGCCGTGGTACCGGATGGCCTGGACCTGGTCGAGGCAGCGACGGTACCGCTCAACGCCACCGCCGCAGCCCAGCTCGTGGACCTCCTGGGTGTGGCACCGAACGACGCTCGGCGACTGCTCGTGACCGGCGCAGCCGGCGCGGTGGGCGCCTACGTCGCCGTACTCGCCAAAGACCGCAGCTGGCAGGTGACCGGGATGGCCCGAGCAGCCGACGAGCAGTTCGTCCGGGGCCTCGGCGTCGACTTCACCACCGATCTCGGACAGGCTTGGGATGCCGTCGCCGACGCCGGAGCCCTGCAGGAGGACGCCTTCCGGGCGGTGCGCGAGGGTGGCCGATTCATCGGCATGCAGCCGGCCGCGCGGCTTCTCGAGGAGCGCGGCATAGCCGTCGAGGTCGTGTTCGCACGACCCGACGGTGCACTGCTCGCCGGACTACTCGCGCGGGTGGCGACGGGGGAACTGCCGGCTCGCGTCCACGCCGTCGCGCCGCTCGACGATGTCGCCGGTGCGTACCAGGCGATGGCTCAGGGCAGCATCCGCGGCCGAATCGTGCTGGTCCCGTGACGGCGCGCGGCGTCGCAGCGAGAGTCGGGGCCATGACCCAGGGCGCTCCCGATATCCGGTCGATCTCCCTGGGGGCCAGCGGATCGAAGATCGACGTGCTTGCCGGTCCTGCGGAGACCGGCGGGATCGTGAGCATCTACCGCTGGCACATGGCGCCCTCGAGCACAGGGCCATCCCCGCACTTCCACAGGACCTTCGCCGAAACGTTCCTCATCGAGGAGGGTGAGGTCGAGTACCACGACGCAGGAGTCTGGCGAAGCCTGCGCCGTGGCGATCTCGCGCATGCCGCGCAGGGCGCGACGCACGGGCTCCGCAAGGTGAACCGCCAGCCGGCCACAATCCTGATGATCCTCACCCCCGGCGTGCCTCGCGAGGAGTACTTCGCCCAGATCGCCATCGCAAACCGGCGGGACGTCGCGCGCCTGCATGAGATCCACGACAACCATTTCGTCGACGACGATTCCCGCAACGGAAAGGACAACTGATGCTCACCACCGGCGCCACCGTTATCGCCGGCCTGCTCGGCGTGGCCCTGATACTCATGGGCGTGCGGGCCTTCACCACTCCTCAGGGTGCCGCCGGCTTCGGCATCCCCACCACCCAGGCCGACGACCTCAGCTTCTGGCCCTGGCTGCGCGTCAAAGGGCTGCGCGAGATCGGGTGCGGGTTCTTCATCTTCGTCCTGATGCTCGTCGCGACGCCGTCAGTGCTGGGTTGGTCCGTGCTGACCCTCGCAGCAATACCCGCCGGCGATGCGGTGATCGTGCTTCGCAGTGGCGGGCCGAAGGCCGTTGCCTACGGCGTCCACAGCGCAACCGCAGCCGTGATGGTGGCGACCAGCGTCGGCCTCCTGGTCTGAACAGCCTCCCGCGGACGGTTCCCTGGCCTCAGCCGGTCTGGCCTTCCTCGCGACTCTCGGCGACCCGGTGGGGGACCCTCAGCAGTCGGATCCCGGTGACGAGGACGAGCCCGCCGAGGAGGTTTCCGAACGTCGACCAGCCCAGTGCCCCGAGCAGGTCGAGGTGGTCGTAGTCGGTCTCGCCGGTGAACAGCCCGGCGAACATCAGAATGGAGTCGAGCACCGCGTGGAACAGCTGCGCGCCCACCAGGACGAACGCCATCAGCACCGTCGGCACCACCCGGACACCGATGCTCTCGGTCGAATGTTGCATCCGGGTCATCAGCGTGATCACGGCACCCGCGAGCACCGCAAGGCAGAACGAACGCCATGACACCCCGAGGCCGGCGTAGTGCGCGCCGGATTCCACCGCCACCTCGTGCACGCTCGGGAGCGCCACCACGATCAACCCGGCCATCACGGTGCCCCCTACCAGGTTGGCGGCCAGGGTGACCCCCCAGAGCCGCAGCAACTGTGCGAGGGTCCCGGCCTTGGCAGCCACCGAGATGACCGGCACCAGAAAGTTCTCGGTGAACAGTTCGCTCTTGGCCATCAGCAGGGCCACGAAACCGATGCTGAACGCGAGCGATGCGAGGAGATGGTTGTCGGTCTCCGCCAGCACCACGAGATAGCTCAGAACTCCCACGCCCACATCGATGCCGCCCAGCAGGCCGGTCGCGAGCAGGGGGAGCAGGGGACGACTGAGACGCTCGTGGCCCTCGTCGACGAGACGGTCGTAGGCCTCTTCCTCCTCGGTCTCCTCACGAGAGCCCTTGGGTGCAGCCAGGTCGCCGGAATCACCGGACGGCCGGCCCATGATCAGACCTCCAGTCGTCGGGCATCGGGATCCAGGTTGAGGATGATCTTCTCGACCGTCAGCAGGCGCTCGCGGTCCGATTCGTCGACGCGGATCGCGTCGAAGCCCAGCTCCCCGGAGACGTCCTCGGGATGCCAGCCGCCACGGACCAGTTCGGTGGTGGCCTCGTCGAGGAGGGTCCTGGTCGTCATCGCGTAGTCCATGACGAGTCGATACCCGATTCGGGTGCGGTGATTCGCGAACCGCCGGGCGCTGTGCGGCCCGAATCGGGGTGACCGGATAACGTCGGGCACATGTCTTCCACTCCCGTCGTCGTTGCCGAGATCGTCCGCTCAGGAGTCGTGGAGGGCCATCACTACGGTTCGATCGTCGCTCTGGACACGGACGGCGAGGTGGACTGGTCGGTCGGCATGGTCGACGAACCCGTCTTCCCCCGCTCCTGCAACAAGCCGATCCAGGCCCTGGGCATGCTCCGCGCGGGCCTCGACCTGCCGCCGGACCTGTTGGCGCTGGCCTGCGCCTCGCACTCGGGGGAGTCATTCCACGTCGAGGGCGTACGCCGCATCCTGACCGGTGCCGGGCTGGACGAGTCGGCTCTGCAGACCCCGCCGGACTATCCCCTCGACGACCAGGTGCGCGAGGAGATCATCCGGTCCGGTGGCGGCAAGGAACCGATCACGATGAACTGCTCCGGCAAGCACGCCGCGATGCTCGCCACCTGCGTGGTGAACGACTGGGACACCGCGACCTACCTGGCACCCGACCACCCACTCCAGGTGGGCCTGGCCGGAACGTTCGCCGAGCTCACCGGCGAGGAGGTCGCACACGTGGCCACGGACGGCTGCGGTGCACCGCTGCTCTCCGCCTCACTGGTCGGCCTGGCCCGGGCCTTCCGCACGCTCGCCGTCGCGACCGAGGGCGACGAGGCGCGGATCGCGGAGGCGATCCGCACTTACCCCGAGAACGTCTCCGGCACCCGGCGTGACGAGCTCGCGCTGCTCAAGGCGATCCCCGCCTCGATCGGCAAGGCAGGAGCCGAGTCCTGCTATGCCGTGGCGCTGCCGGACGGTCGCGCCTTCGCCCTCAAGTGCGACGACGGTGCCGCGCGGGTGCGTCCGGTGCTGATGGCCGAGGCACTGCGTCGCTCCGGTATCGACGCCGAAGACGGCGTGGACGGGGCAGCCGTGCTGCGCACCGGCGAGTTCCCACTGCTCGGCGGCGGGCAGCCGGTGGGCAGCATCCGCGCCGCGTTCTGAGCCAGTTCCGACAGAATTCCAACCGAAGTTCCGACCCGACCGGCCCCGACCACCTGGGAGCTCCATGGACATCCGGAAGCAGGCTTCGCCACGACGCCGGCTGCGGGTGACCGCTGCCACGGCGGCCGTCGGGGCAGTGCTGCTGGCGATCTCCCTGCGCATCGAGCCCGGCAGTGGTTGGTTCTATCCCTCTACCCTCGCGCTGGCGGTGGTGTGGGGGGTCGGTGCGTGGCTCTCCGGGCCCCTGCACCTGGGCCGGGTCGGGACCGAGCGACCGGTGCTGCCGGCGCTCATCGTCGGCGCCGCCCTCGCCTCGGTCTTCGTGGTCGGCGGGCTGGTCGTCCGCGAGATCGGGTTCTTGGCCGACCGGGTTGCCGACGTGCTGGCCTATGCCGCCCAGGGCTCCGGGTTGCTCGTGCTGGTCGTCACCGTGGTCAACGGGGTCGCAGAGGAGATGTTCTTCCGGGGGGCGTTGTATGACGTGGTGCCCCACCATCGCGTGCTGATCACCGCGGTGGCCTATGCCATGGTCACCGTGGTCACCGGCAACCTGATGCTGGCCTTCGCCGCACTGCTGCTCGGCCTGGTCGTGGGTCGCCAGCGGGAGGTCTCCGGAGGACTGCTCGCACCGGCGATCACGCACGTCACCTGGTCGGTGGCGATGCTCTATGCGCTGCCGGCGCTCTTCTGAGACCGGTGCTCCTGGGGCCAGCCGCCGTGGGCGCGGCCCCGTCCGGGCCAGCCCTCACCCATCCTCGGCGAGAGCCCTGCGGATCGCCTGCTCATAGCTGAGCGGCTCCCCGGGCACCACGTCTCGGATCGAGTGGTCGGTGACCACCACCTCGGTGCCCATCGAGTCGATCAGGTTCCTCCCGGTCATCACATTGACGTCGGTCACCAGCGCCAACCAGTAGGAGGAGAGCCTCGGGGTGAGGAACGGGACTGGCACGATCGGGAGTGGTCGCCCCTGCACCCGGGCGAGGATGCGGAGCATGTCGAGATAGGTCAACTCGTCGGGTCCGCCCACCTCGAAGACCCGCCCGATCGCGTCCTCGTGGTCGACCACCCCGGCCAGATAACGGATCACGTCGTCGATTGCGATGGGCTGGGTCCGGGTGGTGACCCAGCGGGGCACCACCATCGCCGGCAGCCGCTTGACCAGCTGCCGGGTCAACTCCCAGGAGATGCCACCCTCGCCGATCACGATCGCGGCACGCAGCGCAGTGACCGGCACGCCGGCCTGGCCGAGCAGGCTCTCGACCTCCCGGCGCGAGCGCAGGTGGGCGGAGAGGTCCTCGTCCTCGGCCCCCAGGCCGCCCAGATAGACGATCTGCCGGACGCCGTGGCGCGCGGCCGCCTCACCGAAGCTGCGCGCGGCGGCGGCGTCACGTTCCTCGAAGTCGGCCCGGTCCAGGGAGTGCACCAGGTAGATCGCGACGTCCACACCCTCGAGTGCCGTCTCCAACGACTCCGGGTCGGTGACGTCTGCGAACACCGGGTCGCCGGGTCCGGCATAGTCCTCCGGCTTCCGGGTCATCGCACGGACCACGTGGCCCGCCTCCATGAGGACCGGGGCGAGACGCTGCCCGACGAATCCGGAGGCTCCGGTGAGCAGAACTGTGGTGGGGGCATCAGGCATGGGTCCAGCATGCCCGACGTCTCCAGCACTGGCCATGCCTCGACGATCCGCACTCGGTGCGCGAGCAGTGCGCGGATCCGGCACACTGCAGGCGTGTCCCTTCCCGTCACCACGCCGATCGCCCGGCTGCTCGCCGAGCCGCCGGCGCTGCCGGTCGTTGCGGGTCTGCCCGCGCTGGCCGGCGCGATGGCTGAGCGCGGGGTGG
>DATCYH010000749.1:0-5838 GCA_036570405.1 Nocardioides sp. | reverse complement strand
TTGGCATTCTTCAACCGCGAGGGCGAGGACTTCGCCCCCCGCGACCTGGCCAAGAGCCTGTGGAGCGACAAGCAGATGCACGGCGTTGCCGTGTCCGGCCTGCTCGCCTGGGGTGCCGAGCGTCTCCAGCACAAGCTCGGGCGCGAGGAGCTGGTGCCGGCGAAGTTCTCCGTCGACATGTTCCGCCCCGCCGCGATGGCGCTCACCTCGGTCGAGGCCACTGTCGTGCGCAACGGCGGTCGGATCCTGCTGATCGACGTCGTGCTGGTCCAGGCGGGCGAGACGGTGGCCCGAGGCGCGGCCACCTTCCTCCAGCCGGGAGGCGTCAGCCACGGCCAGGCCTGGAGCCCGTCGGAGTACCCGACCCCTCCGTCGATCGAATTGGCGCCCGTGGGCGAGGAACCGCACGTGCCGTTCTTCCACAGCGATGCGGGCTGGTCCCAGGACTTCACCGCGCACCAGAACGCGAGCCGCAAGAGCACCTGGCAGACCGGCGTACCCATCATCGACGGCGAGCCGAACAGTCGCTTCACCTCCGTTGCCAGCGTCGCCGACGCGACCAGCATGGTCTGCAATTGGGGCACCAAGGGCGTGGAGTTCATCAACTCCGACATCACGCTCTACCTGTCCCGCCTGCCCGAGAACGTGCAGGTCGGCCTCGCCGCCCAGGACCGCATCGAGCACGACGGCCTGGTCGTCGGCTCGACGATCGTCTTCGACCGGACCGGACCGATCGGAACCACGGTGCTCACCGGCCTGGCCAACGCCAGGCGGACGGTGGACTTCGAGTCGATCGGCTATCTCGACAGCGGCGAGCGCGAGTCCTCCCCCGGCGTCTGAGCACGACGGGTCACCCGACGCGGCGCGCGAGTTGCTGGGCCGTGGGAGAGTTGCCGCATGTGGTTCCTCATCCTGCTCGCCGTGATCGCCGCCGGCTTCGTCGCCTACAAGATGCGCGTCCCGCTCCTGGCCAAGATCCTCGGCCAGCCGCAGTCCCGGATCGAGCGCCGGCTCAACGGCCCCAAGTAGTCCTCAGAGCGCGGGTTCGCGCCACTCACCGGTGGCCGCGAACTCCTCAAGGGTGCGCGTGTACGGCGTGATGTCGATGCCCTGCCTCTCCAGCCAGGCGTCGTCATAGTAGGTGTGCGCATAGCGCTCGCCGCCGTCACACAGCAGCGTCACCACCGACCCGGTCTCCCCGTGCGCCCGCATGTCCGCGACCTGGTGCAGGGCGCCCCACAACGCGGTGCCGGTCGATCCGCCGACCGTGCGACCGGTCAGCTTGGTGCACCAGCGTGCGGCCGCGATCGAGGCGGCATCGGGAACCGCCATCATCGAGTCGACGACGCCGGGCAGGAACGACGGTTCCACCCGCGGCCGGCCGATCCCCTCGATCCGCGAGCCACCGCCGACCATGGAGTCATCACCCGCGACGAAGGCGGGGAAGAACGCGGAATTCTCCGGGTCCACGACGCACACCTGGGTCTCCAGTCGCCGATAGCGGACATAGCGGCCGATCGTGGCCGACGTACCGCCGGTGCCGGCGCCGACGACCACCCAGGCCGGCACCGGATGCCGCTCGAGTGCCATCTGCTCGAAGATGGACTCGGCGATGTTGTTGTTGCCGCGCCAGTCGGTGGCTCGTTCGGCATAGGTGAACTGGTCCATGTAGTGCCCGCCGGTCTCGGCGGCAAGTCGTCGGGATTCGGCATAGATCGCCGAAGGGTCGTCGACCAGATGGCAGCGGCCCCCCTGGAACTCGATCAGCGAGATCTTCTCGGGGGAGGTCGAGCGCGGCATCACCGCGACGAACGGCAGGCCGAGCAGTCGCGCGAAGTAGGCCTCCGAGACCGCCGTCGAGCCTGAGGAGGCCTCGATGATCGTGCTGTCGGAGTGGATCCAGCCGTTGCACAGCGCATAGAGGAACAGCGAGCGGGCCAGCCGGTGCTTGAGCGAACCGGTGGGGTGGACCGACTCGTCCTTGAGATAGAGGTCGATGCCCCAGTCACGGGGCAGCGGAAAGACGTGGAGGTGGGTGTCGGCCGAGCGATTCGCGTCGGCCTCGACCTTGCGGATCGCCTCGTTGAGCCAGCTGCGGTCGTGCGCGTCCGGCCGTGCGCCGACGGTGCAACAACCCTCTCGGTGCGACGGCCGCTGGCTCATGCGTCTTTGTCTGCGTCTTCGGCGTCTTCTGCGGCGCGCTTCTCCTCGAAGCGCCGGGCAGCAGCCGAGGCGCGGTCCTCGACCTTCTGGGCGAAGCGTCGACGATAGGGATCGAGCAGGAAATAGGACGCGATCCCGGAGACGGCGAATGCGATGATCACCGCCCAGACGATCTGGACAGAGCCGTCCTCGGACAGCGAGCTCCAGATGCCGATGGTGATGCCGAAGGCGCCGGCGAGCAGCAGCAGGCGCAGCAGGGTGTAGACAGCGAATTCCTTCACCGGATCAACTCTACCCACGCTCCGGCGCCGGTCCGCCCAGGGGAGGACTACCCTTGCAGCGTGGGCAAGTTCATCCTCCTCCTCGTGGTCATCGCAGTCGTCATCTATGTGGTGGTGCGACTGATCGAGACCAAGGGCGCACTGTTCCGTCGAGGCGGCGGGGGCGGCTCCGATGCGGTACGTCGTCCACAGGCGCCTCGGCGCCCGTCGGGCCCTCTCGGTCCGGACGACGACCCGGAGTTCCTGCGCGACCTCAACCGGCGCTCACGGCGCAAGGACCAGGGCGGCTCCGCGCCCGACCAGTGACCGAGGGCCACCCTCGAGAGCGTAGTCACATTAATAAAGCAACTTGATCAAGTTGTTGTAACGTCTCGGGGATGGCCGACCTCTCCACCCCGCGACTCCTCCTCGAAGCCTTGCGCCCGCTGCAGCGCGAGCTGAACGCCCGCCGCACACTCTCCATCGGGAAGCTCGGCATCCTGCGCCACCTCAGCGTCAACGGACCGGCGACCACCGGCCAGCTCGCCACCCGGATCCGGGTGAGCCCGCAGGGCATCTCGCTGGCCACCCGCGAGCTCGAGGAGCTCGGCCTGATCGAACGCACCCAGGACGACTCGGATCGGCGCAAGGTCTGGTTCCGGATCACCGAGCAGGGCCGCGAGCGCCACGAACTGGAGAGCTTTGCCGGACAGGACTGGCTGGAGCAGGCGATCCGGGACAGGTTGACCCCGACCCAGGCCACGGCGCTCACCGCCGCGATTCCGGCACTGCTGCGCCTCACCCAGGACAGCGATGCCTGAGGCCCGCACCGACAGGCCCCTGGTCCCGGCACTCGTCTACGGCGCCCTGAGCACCGCCATCGTCAGCTCGCTCGGCATGCTGCTGGTTCCCTCGATCGCCGAGGGTCTCGACGTCACCGTCTCCACCGCCCAGTGGACGCTGACGATCAACCTCCTCGTCGGTGCGATCGCCACCCCGGTGATGGGGCGAATCAGCGACGGCCCGCACAAGAAGCGCCTGCTGCTGGTCTCGCTTCTCCTGATCCTGCTCGGCTCCGTTCTGGCCGCTGTCGCGACGAACTTCGCGCTCTTCCTGGTCGGCCGGGCGCTCCAGGGCCTCACCTACGGCATCGTCTCGGTGACCATCGCAATGGCCAGACGGTACGTCGAGCCCGCGCGCGTCCAGTCCTCGATCTCGACGCTGTCGGTCACCGTCGCATCCGGCATCGGCATCGGCTATCCGCTGACCGGCGTGATCGCGGGTGAGACGAACTTCCGGATGGCGTTCTGGTTCGCCGCGCTGTTCGTGCTCTCGGCGATCCTCGTCGTGGTCCGCTTCGTCCCCGACGGCCCCGACGAACGCGCGCCCCGACACGCCTTGGACTTCCCCGGCGCCACCCTGCTCGGCCTCGGCCTCGGTGCTCTACTCCTGGGCATCAGCGAGGGTGAGAACTGGGGCTGGGCCTCGATCGAGACCCTGGCCGCCCTCGCCCTGGCCGTGGTACTGCTCGTGCTCTGGGTCAGGGTCGAGCTCCGGGCGCCTCACCCGCTGATCAACCTGCGAGTGCTGCGCGCCGGTGACGTGGTGCTGGCCAACGGCACCGCGATCGGGCTCGGGATGGCGATGTACATCGGCCTCTCCGTGGGCAGTCTGGTCGCCCAGGCCCCCGAGGACACCGGCTACGGCCTCGGTCTGCCGGTCCTGTGGGCCGGGTTCGTGATGTTCCCGCTCTCGGTCGGCAGCCTCACCGCGAACCGGCTGGTCCGTCGCATCGCGCACCGCATCCAGCTGGCCACCCTGCTGCCGGTCGGCGCCGGGCTGATGACCGTAGCGTCGTTCCTGCTCTGGTTCGCCCACGAGCAGCTGTGGGAGGTGCTGCTCGGCATGCTGCTCTTCGGCCTCGGCATGGGGGCCGCCTATGCCGCGATGCCTGCCCTGATCGAGCGCAACGTCGCCGTCGAGGAGCTGGGCAGCTCGGTCAGCTTCAACCAGGTCCTGCGCACCGTCGGCAGCTCGTTCGGGACGGCGGTCACCGGCGCGCTGCTGGCCGCCAACATGGCGCCCGATGGACACTCCACCGAGGCCGGCATCAACAACAGCTTCGCGCTCGGCGCGATCCTGTGCACGGCAGTGTTGGTGGCACTGCTGGTGAACTGGGTCAGCAGCTCAGCCAGGCAGCGGACTGTGCACCGGGCCCGCAGGCTCGGCTGACAGCGACTCCCCCGCCACCGCAGGTCCGTGCACGGCCTGCTCCGGGGCGGCGTACGAGTGCTGCGAGCTGCCGCCGAAGAAGTAGTTGATCCCGATGAAGTTGAACATCAGGGTGCCCAGACCGACCAGGGCCACGATGGAGGCGTTGCGGCCCTTCCAGCCGGCGGTCGCGCGGGCGTGCAGATAGGCGGCGCAGACGACCCAGGTGATGAACGCCCAGACCTCCTTGGGGTCCCAGCCCCAGTAGCGCGACCAGGCCTGGTGGGCCCAGATCGGTCCGGAGATGAGGACAGCGAACGTCCAGACCGGGAACGCGAAGGCGTGCAGGCGGTAGGCCAACCGGTCGAGGCTGTCGCTGGACGGGATCCGCGCGATGATTCCGCGCTGCGGAGCCGACGCAGAGCCGGATTCCGCGGCGGAGCCAGTGCCACCGATGCCGACCAGCTCGCGAGCGGGTACGGCGACCCGCGCGGCGTCACGTGCCTCCGCGCGCGCCTTGACCAGGAAGAGGATCGAGACCAGGCCGCCGAGCGAGAATACCCCGGTGGCGAGGACCGCAGACACGACGTGAATGACCAGCCACGGGGAGCTGTTCAGTGACTCGGTGAGCGGTGCGACCGGCTCGTGCAGCCAGAGCACGTCCATCATCAGGATCACGAAGACGAAGCCCACGAGCCACGGCGACAGCCAGGACAGCGAATATCTCCGGTAGAGCAGGAGATAGCCCAGAGCCGCGACGAAGGTGGCCGACAGGGTGAACTCATACATGTTTCCCCACGGCACCCGGTTCGGGTCCGCGGCCATGCCGCGAGCGACCAGGCCGACACCGTGTGCGGCGACAGCGAGCACCGTGAGCAGCACCCCGAAGCGACCGAAGGTGGCCACCTGACCGGTCGAGGGCGTCTCGTCGGCAGGCAGCTTGCGCAGCCCCGCCCACTGTGCCGAGTGCGCCAGCAGCGCCAGGAAGTAGACGATGCCACACACCGTCACGGCCTGGTTGCTCAACGACTCCCACTGAATGTCGGTCACGTCCGGTCCTCCTCGTCCTCGAGCCCGCTGGTGGCGGGCTCAGCACTGCCGCGCAGGGCGGCAACAATCTCCACGATCTCATCCCCGCTCTCGCCGGCACTGGAGCGGTCCAGCACGGCAACCTCGACGATGTCCTGCTCGACACCGTCGATCT